>JAOASV010000338.1 GCA_030158535.1 Sediminibacterium sp. | reverse complement strand
CCTCTATTAGTGGTGCGTACTGCACGCCAAGCGCTTCCATTTCTTTATTGGCGATCAAATCAAAAGCTATTACCTCGCATCCAAAGCCAAGCATGATTTTACAAAATGCTTGACCAATATTTCCGGTGCCTATAACGCCTACTTTTTTTCCATGCACATTAAAGCCCAATAGTCCGGACAAAGCAAAATTTTGCTCCCTAACTCGGTTATACGCTTTGTGCGTTTTTCTAGTGAGGGTTAATAAAAGCGCAACCGCATGCTCCGCCACCGACTCTGGCGAATATGCACCTACGCGGCATACCCTAATGCCGGCCATTTTAGCAGCTTCTAAATCTATGTTGTTAAACCCAGCGCATCTAAGGGCGATGGTTTGCACGCCCAGGGCCTTGAGGCCTTCAATAACGGTTGCTGACGCCTGGTCATTCACAAACAAGCAAACGGCCTGGGCACCCTTTGCTAGGCTCACTGTGGCAGGGTCGAGGGCCTGGGTAAAAAATGCCAATTCGTGTCCAAATGCTTGATTTGCAGACTCGAAAAATGAGGTATCGTAAGGCTGGGTAGAAAAAAAGGCAATTTTCATAGGGTAAAGGTAAGTCCTTGCTTATATTTATTACCTTTGCAGCCTTAAAAACAGGGCTGTAATTGCATTACAGAACCGATTAACCCACAAAGGTATGCGTGTAAAATATCCAGAATTCCAGGGGCTTCATCTGCCTAGCATCGAGCAGTCAATTTTAGCTAAATGGAAAGAAGAAGAGGCGTTTGAACAAAGTGTGCGTTTACGTGAAGGTAACACTCCTTTTGTATTTTATGAAGGTCCGCCTAGCGCCAATGGAATGCCCGGTATTCACCACGTAATTTCTAGAACCTTAAAGGACATGGTGTGTAGATACAAAACCATGCAAGGTTTTCAGGTGAAAAGAAATGGCGGATGGGATACACACGGACTTCCCGTAGAACTTGGGGTTGAAAAAGAATTAGGCATCACAAAAGAAGATATTGGTAAAAAAATTACCGTAGAAGAGTACAATAAAAAATGTAGAGAAGCCGTGCTTCGTTACAAAGACAAGTGGGATGAAATCACAACTAAAATGGGATACTGGGTTGATTTAAATGACCCGTATATCACATTTGAAAATGATTATATCGAAACACTTTGGTGGATTTTAAGTGAACTCTACAAGAAAGGCTATTTGTATGAGAGTGTAAGTATTCAGCCGTATTCTCCTGCTGCAGGGACGGGACTTAGCTCACACGAATTAAACCAACCAGGCACTTACAAAGATGTAAAAGATACGTCTGCTGTTGCTATGTTTAAAGCAGATGCTACAGATGCGCGCAATAAATTTTTATTAGATGCTGCCGGTGATAACGAAGTATATTATTTAGCATGGACCACAACGCCATGGACCCTTCCTTCAAATTTAGGCTTAACCGTTGGGCCAAATATTGAGTACGTATTGGTTAAAACTTTTAACCCGTATACGCATGCACCGGTGCATGTAGTTCTTGCAAAAGCATTGCTGTCAAAGCTTTTCAAGCCGGAGGCAGAAAATGGAGATTTTGAAAATTACAACCCTGATCAAAAAATATTGCCTTGGAAAATAGTGGCAAATTTTAAAGGTGCTGATATTGAGGGCGCACAGTATGAGCAGCTTATGCCATCTGATGCAAATAACATGGAAGCCATTGAAGCAATTACACCTGGCGCAAAACCATTTAGAGTTTTACTAGGTGATTTTGTTACAACAGAGGATGGAACAGGTATTGTACATACCTCTCCTGCATTTGGTGCAGACGATTACCGTGTTGGACAAAAAAATAATATTGGTATTTTAACGCTCGTAGATAGAGAAGGAAAATTTGTTGATGGCGTTGGTGAGTTTAGTAGCCGCTATGTAAAAAATTACAAAGACGATCCAAATTATGTAGACGTTAATGTTGATATCTGTGTAAAGCTGAAAAAAGAAAATCGTGCGTTTAAAGTAGAAAAATATGAACACAGTTATCCGCATTGTTGGAGAACGGACAAACCTATTTTATACTATCCACTAGACGCTTGGTTTATTAAAACCACTGCCGTTAAAGACCGCATGGTGGAGCTCAACAAAACCATCAACTGGAAACCTAAATCTACCGGCGAAGGTCGTTTTGGTAACTGGCTTGAAAACATGGTGGATTGGAATTTGAGTAGAAGTAGATATTGGGGAACACCGCTCCCAGTATGGCGCACAGAAGACGGAACAGAAGAAGTTTGTATTGGTTCTGTAGAGGAGTTAAATGCTGGCATTAAAAAAGCAAATGAGGTTTTAGGTGGAAGCGTTAACCAAAATTATTTACACGGCGGCATTTTGGATTTACACAAACCATTTGTAGATGATATTGTTTTGGTGAGTGCTTCTGGTAAACCTATGCACCGCGTTTCGGATTTAATTGATGTTTGGTTTGATAGTGGCGCCATGCCTTATGCGCAGTGGCATTATCCATTTGAAAATAAAGACCTCGTAGATAAAGGTCAAGCCTTCCCTGCCGATTTTATTTGTGAAGGCGTGGATCAAACGCGTGGATGGTTTTATACCCTACACGCAATTGGTGTGATGTTATTTGATAGCGTTGCCTATAAAACCGTTGTGAGTAATGGACTCGTGCTAGATAAAAACGGCAACAAGATGAGTAAGCGACTTGGCAACGTAGTGAATCCTTTTGAAACCATCGAAAAATATGGTGCTGACGCAACCCGCTGGTACCTTGTTACCAATGCATCTCCTTGGGATAATTTAAAATTTGACGTAGCAGGTATTCAAGAAGTGCAACGCAAATTTTTTGGAACGCTTTATAACACCTATCAATTTTTTGTGCTCTATGCAAATGTGGATGGTTTTTCTTTTTCTGAACCACCAGTGCCATTAATACAGCGCCCAGAAATTGATCGTTGGATTTTATCAAGTTTACATTCGCTTGTTAATAAAGTAACAGCGGCAATGGATGATTACGAACCAACTGTTGCAGGAAGAGCCATCGAATCTTTTGTAGATGAGCAACTGAGTAACTGGTATGTGAGACTTTGTAGAAGAAGATTTTGGAAAGGCGAATACGAGCAGGATAAAATTAGTGCCTACCAAACTTTATACGAGTGTTTAGAAACGGTGATACAATTAACAGCGCCTATTGCTCCGTTTTTTAGTGATGCTATTTTTAGTAACCTTAACAGTGTAACGGGTAAGCATCAGGTAGCATCTATTCATCACGCTAATTTCCCAGTGGCCAATGATGCATTTATTGATGCTGCACTCGAAGAAAGAATGCAGTTAGCACAGGATGTTTGTTCACTTGTGTTAAGCCTTCGTAAAAAAGTGAATATTAAAGTGCGTCAACCACTTCAAAAAATACTCATTCCGGTATTAGACCCAGCCATGCAGGAGCAGCTAGGATTAATTCAGGATTTGATTACGGCAGAGGTAAATGTTAAAGAAATTGAATATTTGACCGAAACGGAAGGAATTATTAAGAAAAAGATAAAACCCAACTTTAAGGCACTTGGTACCAAAATGGGGGCCAAAATGAAAGCGGCCGGCGCGGCCATTACCGCCATGACTGCTGCTCAAATTGCTTCCCTCGAAAAAACGGGTGAAATTCTCTTATCTATTGAAGGTGAAGAACTTAGCATTGCCTTAACCGAGGTAGACATCGCTGCAGAAGATATTCCGGGTTGGAGTGTTGCCAGTAAAGGCAGCCTTACGGTGGCCCTCGATATCACCATTACCCCTGATTTACAGCAGGAAGGTGACGCCAGAGAGTTTGTAAACCGTGTACAAAATATTAGAAAAGAAAGCGGTTTTGCCCTTACAGACCGTATATTCGTGACCCTTGAGCATTGCGACAGGCTTAAGGAGTCGATTGTTAAATATAACGACTATATTTGCCGCGAAATTTTAGCTGATTCCATCAATTGGGTAGACCAGGTTGAAAATGCAACAGAAGTCGACGTAAATGAGAATTTGCTAAAAGTTTCAATAACTAAACAAGCATAACAACAAGCATATGGCTACAAAGAAACCAGCCCCAAAAGCAGCACCTGCTAAAAAAGTAGCAGCTCCCGCAAAAAAGGCGGCTCCGGCCAAAAAAGCAGCGCCTGCTAAAAAAGTAGCAGCGCCTGTAAAAAAAGCAGCGCCTGCTAAACCTGCAGCACCTGCTAAAAAAGTGGCGGCGCCCGTTAAAAAGGCAGCACCCGCAAAAAAAGCAGCGCCTGCGAAATCAGTAGTATCCGCTCCCGCAAAAAAAGTAGCAGCACCCGTTAAAAAAGCAGCGCCTGCAAAAGTTGTAGTGCCCGCAAAAAAAGCGGCTCCAGCAAAAGCAGCACCAGCTAAGCAAACACCAGCGCCTGCAAAAAAAGCAGCACCGGTTAAAGCAGCACCGGTTAAAGCAGCGCCAGCGAAAGCAGCAAAACCTGCTACACCTGCAAAAGCGGTAGCACCTGCTCCAAAAAAAGCGGCAAAGCATTATTTTTTTGAATATTTTTTAGTGTTATATTCTTATGTGATTGTTTATTC
>JAOASV010000337.1 GCA_030158535.1 Sediminibacterium sp. | reverse complement strand
CCTGCAATGGTTACCCAGAAATGGATATAACCAAGTGTGTTATTTAACTGCTTACCATACATTTTAGGAAACCAGTGGTAGATACCCGCAAACATACCAAACATAGATGCCACACCCATTACAATATGGAAGTGCGCAATTACAAAGTAGGTATCATGTAAGTGAATATCGAGTGCAGAGTTTCCTAACCAAATACCTGTTAAACCACCAGAAATAAATAAGCTTACAAAACCAATGGCAAAGAGCATTGCTGGGGTGAAACGTATATTTCCTCTCCATAAAGTAGTTAACCAGTTAAATACTTTAATAGCAGAAGGAACGGCAATTAATAAAGTTAATAATACAAACACAGATCCTAGGAATGGATTAAGTCCGGTCACAAACATGTGGTGCGCCCAAACCAAGAATGCTAAGATTGCAATTGCAAATAAAGATCCAATCATCGCCATGTAACCAAAAATTGGTTTACGTGAATTGATGGATAAAATTTCTGACACCATACCCATGGCTGGTAACAAAATGATGTATACCTCTGGGTGACCTAAGAACCAGAATAAGTGTTGGTATAAAATAGCAGATCCACCTTCGTTAGGTAAAGCGCCTACACCGTTTACAAATATGTCTGATAAGTAAAAGCTTGTTCCAAAGTTTCTATCAAAAATTAATAAGATAAATCCAGAAAAAAGTACAGGGAAAGATAATACCCCAAGTACTGCAGTAAAGAATAATGCCCAAATAGTTAAAGGTAAACGCGTCATACTCATACCTTTTGTACGCATGTTTAAAATGGTTGCAATGTAGTTTAGACCTCCTAATAAAGAAGAAACCACAAATAGCGCCATTGAAACAATCCAAAGGTCCATACCTGTTTTAGAACCTGGAGAAGCATCACCTAATGCAGACAATGGAGGATATGCTGTCCAACCACCACTGAAGGGGCCTGTTTCAACAAACATAGAAGATAACATCACAATGCTAGCCGCAAAGAAAAACCAGTAGCTCAGCATATTCATGAAAGGAGACGCCATATCACGTGCACCCACTTGTAAAGGAATTAAGAAGTTGGCGAAAGTACCAGACAAACCTGCAGTTAATACAAAGAATACAAGTACTGTACCGTGTGTTGTTACAAGTGCATAGTAAGCTTCTGGAGTGATACGACCACCCTTAGCCCATTTACCCAATAGATCTTCTAGGAAAGGGAAGGTTGAATCTGGATAACCTAGTTGCAAACGAAATAGTACACTCATTAAACCACCCAACACAGCCCACACCATACCCGTGATCAAGAATTGCTTCGCGATCATTTTGTGGTCCATGCTAAATACGTACTTAGATAAGAAAGTATCATGGTGCTCGTGATGACCGTGATCATCATGTCCATGTGCATCTCCATGTAAAACTGCTTCGTGACTCATACCTATTTATTTAAAAAAGTTAATTCGTTGTTTGTTTGACTATTTTATTATTTAACTACCGCTGCTACCACTGTTGTGTCTGCAGGTGCAGCACTTGGATCCTTTTCAGGGAATGCACTATAGTAGTAAGGCTTTTGTTTAGCCATGATTGCATCAAATTCTTCTTGATCAACCACTTCAATAACACCTTTCATTGAGTAGTGACCGTTACCACACATTTGATCACAAGAAATTTCATATTGGAAATTTGGATTGCCTGTGCGCTCCTTCATTTCTTTAGTGGTATATTTTGGTGTGAACCACATGGTAGTTGGGATACCAGGTACCGCATCCATTTTTAATCTGAAATGAGATAAACCTACGTCATGAATCACATCACGTGATCCTAGTACTAACTTAACAGGCTTACCTTTAATAAGGTAAACGGTTTGCTCCATTACAATGTCGTCTTGCGCTAATTCATCATCCCAAATAAGACCTAAACTATTGCTAGCGTTGTCGATATTTTTGTAATACTTTTTACCAAAAGAACCATCCTTTCCTGGGTAACGGTAAATCCAACCAAATTGCTTACCGGTAACTTCCACTACCATTGCATTTTTTGGAGGCTCACCCGTAAATAAAAACCAGTTACGAAGACCAATTACTACTAGCACTGTCAAAGCAATTGCAGGAATTACAGTCCAGATTAATTCTAGTTTAGTGCTGTGTGCAAAGAATACTACTTTACGGTTGGTATCTTCTTGGTACTTGTATGCGAAAACAAATAAGATAACTTGTGTTGCGATAAACACGATGCCTGTTACAGCTAGTGTTACCCACAACATACTATCCACTCTTGCGCCTTCTACACTCGCTGCATCTTGTACTAGCAATGTTTTGTCATACAACAATTCGTTGCAATACCAAACACCCACTAAACCTAACACCAAGAAAACAACCATCAATAAACCATTGATTTTGTTGTTTTGCTTGCGGCTTACTTCTTCGCCTTTTAATACAGATACATATTCGCTCGCTTTTGCAATCTGAAAAATGACTACAAAAATGAGAACTACTACGGCTATGGTTAAAAACATTGTCATAATGCTATCAATATTTTATTGATTCTAATATTAATCGTCTAAATAATTATACTTGGTGTATGATACTTTCCTTTAAGAATGGATGACTCTTTGGAATCAGCGGCTTGCTTGCTAACGCACGGCTCACAAAGAAAATCATAAGACCCACAAATAAACTTAAAATACCAAAGTCTAACCAACCAAGTGTTACGTGCTCTTTAGATAAAGAACCCATTACCATTTGGTAAAAATCTATCCAGTGACCAAATAAAATTAATACGGCCATAAAAGCAACTAGGGTATAGTTTCTTTTTGCTGAACGCTTCATTAATATGATTAATGGACAAAGGAAATTGATAATCAGATTTAAGAAGAAAATGCCTTTGTATGGACCTTGCACTCTATGCTTAAAGTAAACAGTTTCTTCAGGAATATTTGCATACCAAATAAGCATATACTGAGAGAACCATAAATACGTCCAGAACACAGAAAAGGCAAACATAAACTTACCAATATCGTGTAAGTGCTCTTGTGTAGTTAACTCTAAATAACCTTTGTTTTTTAGATAAATTACCCAAAGTGCAATAAGACTCATACCAGACACAAATGAACTTGCAAATGTGTACCAGCTATACATGGTAGAGTACCAATGTGGATCAATACTCATCATCCATAACCAAGGAATTGTAGAACCTACTGTTAAACCAAACCACACTAAAAAGGTAGCAGCACGTACCGTATTCTTATAAATAAAAGTTGCACCTTCTTCTGCAGTCATTGGCTCACCATCCGCTTGCTCATTAAGCTTGCGAATGCGCCATCCAAACAAACTCCACAAACCAATAGTAAGGGTAGTCCATATAACAAAGAATACAGGATTTAAAAATCCAGCTTTTCCTTTTAAGATAGGATCGTTAGCAACTGCTTCGGTATCTAACCAATGGTAGATATGATGCTTGTGGCCAAAAATTACATACATTAATACAGCAAAAGTAATAGCACCAAAAATAGGCACCATAGTAGAGATCGCCTCAGGAACCCTGCGGAATGATTGTTGGAAACCTCCCATTGCCATTGTTGTTACGCCAATGAAAAACATTGCAGCGTTACACACCAAAGTCCAGAAAATACTGTTGTACATAAGTGTTCCCCAAAACTGAGTTTGCTCATGTTCATCTGCACTAAAACCTTTGGTCACTAAACCTGTTACCAAAGCAACAAGACCAACAGCAATTAATGCTAGTGACCATGTTTTCATCTTTGCAGGTACCTCAAATTGCATTTTGATAGAAGCCATCTTTACTCTTTTAAAAAATTTTTATTTAGCAGCTTTTGCAGCCAATTGTTTGTTTTTTACATACTTGATAACCATCCAACGTTGCTTACGATTTAACTGAGCAGCATACGCACCCATTAAGTTTTTACCGTAGGTAACTGAATAAAACATTTGTCCTTCTGGCATTACAGATACAATTGGATCTGCTACTAAATTTTTTGGTGCAGAAGGATAAGGACCATCACCATTTTTCCATAATGGACCGTTACCATCTAACTTAGATCCATGACAGATACCACAGTTGATCAGGTATAAACGCTCCGCTTCATCGTTATCTGTTTTAGATAAAGAATCGATTGGATTTTTTACAGCACGAGACGCGTAATAATTGGTGGTATCACCTGCCGCATCTTTTTCGATATGAAAAGGCATTTCAGCTCCACGCGCTAATGTTCCTGCTACAGGCATGGCGGTGTAGTTGATTCCTTTTTCAGTTAGGTTACTATGGTCTGCGTAACTTTCATAGGCACGGCTATAGGCCATATCTGGCATATAGATAGAACCTGGTTCACGCTTAACACCATTACAGCTGCTAATGATAGCAGTGATGGCAAGAACGAGTATGATAGATAATTTCTTCATCGGATTTCTATTCAATAATTTATGCTGCAACAATTTCTTTATTTTGAAAAGGAACATCTTCGTTGTCGTAACGACCAAACCACCATCCTTCTTCGGCAACTTGAACGCTTAATTCGATAGCGCCGTTGCTTTGTAAAAATGCTTGTAAGTCGTCGGTGTTGGTAGTATCCGTACACTC
>JAOASV010000336.1 GCA_030158535.1 Sediminibacterium sp. | reverse complement strand
CATACCAAGATAAAGTAGCTTCAGGACCACTATTACCAAAAGCGCCTGTTGCTGGTAAAATTGTTTCAGAAAATAAATACGACAGCATTGGCACACGCGTGTGGACCTTATCCAATGGCGCCAAAGTGATTGTTAAGCCTACTGCCTTTAAAAATGATGAGATTCAGTTTTCGGCTATTAGCTGGGGTGGATCCTCTTTATATTCAGATGCAGATTTTGTTAATGCATCCAACGCAGCCATCGTAGCTGCGTATGGCGGTATGGGCAGTATTGATTTTCAAAGCATGCAAAAAATGTTTGCTGGTAAAAACTTTGCCATCAACCCATCCATTGCCGAATACATGCAAGGCTTTACAGGTAGCAGCAGCCCTAAAGATTTAGCAACTGCACTTGAAGTATTACACGGTTATTTTGTAGCACCTCGTAAGGACGCTCAAATATTTCAATTTATATTACAACAATATAAAGTACAGTTAACCAACAAAAACAACGACCCAGCATCTGTATTTTCAGATACCGTTGGTTATGTGATGGGCAATTACAACCCAAGACGCAAGCCACTTACTGTAGAAATGCTTGACCAACTTAATTTAGACAGAAGCTTTGAAATATTTAAAGAGCGCTTTAGCAATGCTGGTCAGTTTGTATTTACGTTTGTTGGTAACGTTAACCTCGATAGCTTAAAAGCATTAACTGAAACCTATTTAGCATCACTTCCATCAACAGGTAAATCAGAAATGTACAAAGATTATGGCGCAGCCTACCCTACTGGCAACATTTCAAAAACAGTAAAAAAGGGTAAAGAAGCAAAAGCAAGTGTACAATTATTTTATACCGGCAACTTAAGCAGCGTTGGTGATCTAGACGAATTACAACTTGATCAACTAACCAAAGCAATGGGTATCAAATTAAGAGAAACACTTCGTGAAGATGCAGGTGGCGTATATGGTGTAGGCATTAGCGGCGGCATCAATAAAGAACCTAAAAAATCATACAGCATCAATGTGAGATTTGGTTGTGCTCCAGAAAATGTAGAAAAATTAATTGCACTCGTAGAAGAAGAAATCAAGCAAACCAAATTAAATGGTGTGGCGCAAATTAATATTGATAAAGTAAAAGCAGAGCAAACAAGAAGTTTAGAAAACGATGTTAAAGAAAATAGCTACTGGCGTTATAAATTAGAGCAAGCTATTTTTAGAGGATCAGATCCAACTAAAATTTTACAGGCACCTGCCAAAATTAATTTGATAGACGTTGCAACTACAAAAGCTTTAGCCAACAAATATTTTAACGAAGCCAATAAAGCAAAATTTGTTTTATTACCAGAATAATAAATAATAGTATCATGTCAATTGGAACTTTTCATTACCCGCAACCCGCCAACGAGCCTGTATTAAGTTACGCGCCAGGAAGCGCAGAGCGTGCTGCCCTCAAAAAAACCTTGGCCGCTTTAAAAAAACAGGTCATTGATGTACCTATGTATATTGGCGGTAAAGCTGTTAGAACAGGAAAAAAGGAAGCTATGCACCCGCCACACGAGCGCGCGCATACCCTTGGTTATTTTCATGTAGGAAATAAAAAACATGCCATCGACGCAGTAAATGCAGCGCTCAAAGCAAAAGATGCTTGGGCCGCTATGTCATGGGAAAACAGAGCGCATATATTTTTAAAAGCCGCAGATTTACTAGCTACCAAATACCGTTACCATATTAATGGTACCACCATGCTTGGTCAAAGTAAAAATGCATACCAAGCAGAAATTGACGCTGCTTGTGAACTGATTGATTTTTTACGTTTTAATGTTCACTTTTTAAGTGAGATATATAAGCAACAGCCAGCATCTGCGCCTGGCATGCACAACCGTCTCGAATGGCGTCCACTTGAAGGATTTGTGCTAGCTGTTACCCCTTTTAATTTTACAGCAATTGGTGGTAATCTTCCTACTTCTGCTGCCATGTGTGGTAATACCGTTGTTTGGAAACCTGCCAATACACAAATTTATTCGGCGCAAATGTTTATGCGTATTTTAAAAGAAGCTGGTTTACCGGATGGTGTTATCAATTTAATTTATGTAGACGGACCTACCGTTGGTGAAGTTTGTTTCTCTCACCCTGATTTTGCGGGCGTGCACTTTACAGGATCTACGGGTGTGTTTAATAATATGTGGAAAGTGATTGGTGAAAACATTCCTAAATACAAAACCTACCCGCGCATTGTTGGAGAAACAGGCGGTAAAGATTTTGTGATGGTGCATAAATCTGCAGATATTGATACCGTTGTTACCGCGTTAGCAAGAGGTGCTTTTGAATTTCAAGGACAAAAATGTTCTGCTGCATCAAGGGCATATATTCCTAGCAACCTGGCTCCTGCTATCAAAACTAAATTAGTAGCAGCGGTACAATCCATGAAAATGGGAACCGTAGAAGACTTCTCTAATTTTGTAAATGCCGTTATCGACGAAAAGTCATTTAACAACATTGCAAAATATATTGACAGGGCTAAAAAGGATGCAAAAGCCAAAATACTAGTGGGTGGAAATTACAGTAAAAAGGATGGCTATTTTGTAGAGCCTACCGTTATTGAAGTTTCTGATCCAAAGTACGTAACGATGTGTGAAGAGATTTTTGGACCGGTTTTAACCATTTACACCTACAAAGCAGATGCTTTTGAAAAAACCCTTGATTTGGTAAACACCACTTCAAAATACGCTTTAACAGGGGCTATTATATCGCAAGATAGAGCTGCTGTAGAGCTGGCTACCAATAAATTACGTCACGCGGCGGGTAACTTTTATATCAACGACAAGCCTACAGGGGCTGTCGTGGGCCAACAACCGTTTGGAGGTGCCCGTGCCTCTGGGACCAATGATAAAGCAGGTAGCCTTATTAATTTATACCGTTGGTTAAGTGCCAGAACGATAAAAGAGACCTTTAATCCCCCTGTGGATTACAAGTATCCGTTCCTAAACGAAGCCTAAATTTTTAATGTTTAACCCGTATATTTGCTCCTCAAAATTTTGACTAGTGGCTACTAAATTTTCAAAAGAAACCTACCTCTACTGGTACGAGCTGATGCAGCTGATTCGCCAGTTTGAGCTCAAATCAGAAGAAATGTACAAAATGGCAGGTAAGATTCGTGGATTTTTCCACGCTTACATTGGCCAAGAAGCAATAGCAGCAGGCTGTATGACAGCTACGCAGCATGACGATCCGTTTATCACCGCCTACCGTGACCACGGTTTAGCACTTGCAAAAGGCGTTTCTGCCGATGCTTGTATGGCTGAATTATATGGTAAAGCAACCGGTTGTGCTAAGGGTAAAGGTGGTAGCATGCACTTTTTTAGCCTCGAACACCGCTTTTTTGGTGGACATGGTATTGTGGGTGCTCAAATTGGAACTGCCGGCGGTTTAGCTTTCGCTGAAAAATACAAAGGAACTAACAACGTAGTTCTTTGCTATTTTGGTGATGGTGCTGCACGTCAGGGTATCTTACATGAAACCTTTAACCTTGCCATGCTTTGGAAATTACCAGTGGTATTTATTTGTGAAAACAATAATTACGCCATGGGTACTTCTATTGAGCGTACAAGTAACGTAACCGATATATATAAATTAGCAGATGCATATGATATGCCTGCCGATGTAATTGATGGTATGATTCCAGAACTTGTGCACGAAGGTGTGGCAAGAGCTGTAAAAAGAGGTAGAGATGGCGAAGGTCCAACTTTACTTGAAATGAAAACATACAGATACAAAGGACACTCTGTATCAGATCCTCAAAAATATAGAACCAAAGAAGAGGTAGACGAATACAAAAACCAAGACCCTATTACTAAAGTGCGTGAAACCATTTTAGAAAACGGATATAGCACAGAAGCTGAATTACAAGCCATCGACCAAAAAATTGATGCCATTGTAGAGCAGAGTGTGAAATTTGCTGAAGAAAGCCCATGGCCAGATGATAGCGAAGTTCTAAAAGATGTTTACCTAGACGAAAACTATCCGTTTATTGTAGACTAATCAACATTACAAAATCACAAGAAAATAAATACCATGTCAGAAAACGAAGTAAAAAATATAAACAATGAAGACCTTGCAGGTGTAGCTGCTTTTTGGAATAATAGCGGCAAGAAACTTGCCACTGCTGCAGCTATCATCTTGGTTGCTGTAGGTGGCTGGTTTGGTTATCAAGAATTTATTGTTAAACCTAAAGAAGAAAAAGCATCTGAAGCGATGTTTAAGGCGCAAGAATATTTTGCACTTGATTCTTCAAATCTCGTTTTAAATGGCGATGGTGTGAACAAAGGTGTGTTATTCATTATCAATAACTACAGTGGCACTAAAGCAGCTAACATTGCTGGTTATTATGCAGGTATTAGTTATTTAAAACTTGGCGATTTTAACAACGCTATCAAATACTTAAAAGACTTTTCTACAGACGCTAAACAAATTCAAATGTTAGCGATTGGTGCTTTAGGCGATGCTAGTGCAGAGCTTAACAAAAAAGACGAAGCCATTGATTACTACAAAAAAGCAGCGGCTAGTTTTTCTGAAGATGAAAGCAACGCTTCTGAATATTTATTTAGAGCTGCCCTGTTA
>JAOASV010000335.1 GCA_030158535.1 Sediminibacterium sp. | reverse complement strand
CTTGTCCCCTGCTATTTTGCAGGCTTCAAATCCTTTTTCATACCAGGTAATGGCTTCTGCTTGCTCACCCATTTTTTCAAGTAGTTTGGCCAAATGGTAGTATGTACCTACATAACTAGGCGTTTCGGTTACAATGGCCGTAAATAGAGCCCTAGCTTCAGCATCATTTCCTACTTTAATATATTCGAGCGCAAGTGCATGCCTCAAAAAATTATCTGAAGGCTGGCTAGCCAAAAAATTTAACAATTTTTCTATCCGATCCATAAACCAAAGATAGCCGAACTTTGTAATTAAAATGATACCTATATTTGCAAATAGTTGCATAAACAACTATGTAATAAACAGGTTTAAACAGTGCTTATGAAAATTCTAGTTTGTATCAGTAAAACACCGGACACCACGGCAAAAATTGCCTTTACAGATGGTGCGAAAAAATTTGATGAATCAGGCGTTCAATGGATCATTAATCCATACGATGAGTGGTATGCGCTAGTACGTGCCATTGAGTTAAAAGAAAAAGACCCTGCTACCGTTATTCATTTAATTACAGTGGGTGGTGCAGACGCAGAACCTATTATCAGAAAAGCATTGGCACTTGGTGGTGATGAAGCCATTCGTATCAATACGGATAGCGCTGATAGCTTTTCTATTGCAGCTCAAATTGCAGCAGTAGCGAACACCGAAAAATATGATTTAATTTTTACCGGAAAAGAAACCATCGATTATAATGGTGCTTCCATTGGTGGCATGCTTGCTGCATTAATTGATGCCCCTTATGTCCCACTTGCTACTTCTTTTAATATCGAAGGAAATACTTCTACGATTACTCGTGAAATAGAAGGTGGTGAAGAAGTAGTAACCGTTAATAACACTGTTGTTGTGAGTTGTCAAAAAGGAGTTGCAGAACAACGCATACCAAATATGAGAGGTATTATGGCTGCGCGTACTAAGCCCCTTAAAGTGGTAGAACCCGCTGCAGTAGAGGCTTTAACAAGTATCGAAAGTTTTGAACTACCTGCTCCAAAAGCGGGCGTAAAACTAATTAGCCCAGATAATGTAGAAG
>JAOASV010000334.1 GCA_030158535.1 Sediminibacterium sp. | reverse complement strand
GTATACTTATCTAATAAAAGCTCTTTTTTGTAGCTAAGTACTAATTTCCATTGAAAAAATAAATACAGAATAGACTGAGTCATTCTGCAGATAAATAGATATTTTTCTGATACATAACCATTACCTGATAAATAAGCATGTGAAAAATCATCAACAATCGATTGTACCAGTGCCTGTTTTTCTGTTGCAGGCATAAAATAAACAGGTATATAATTTACAAATACAAGTATAGCTGGAATGAAATGATAATAATCTGAGGCTTTAAATTTTTGCTCATCTTTTAAAACAGACCTAATATAGATATAAGCAAAGGGTGGGATTAAAAAATTAATAGGTGCAGCAGACTTAAAAAGATAAGGCACTTTGATAATCCATCCTGTAAAAATTAATAAATAAATAACAGCACCTAAAGAAAAAAACAACATCGAAAAACCAAGAACCCGTCCAGAAAACTGCTGATAATCAGGCAATCTAAAAAACAAAATATACGCTGTGATAAAGGAACAAAAAATACTACCTAAAAATATTACTTCAGACATATTTTAAAGTTACGTTGTTCCTTATTAATACCCGCGCTCGTTTTTTCCTTCGATATAATTTAAGAATGCCTTGTTCACTACTTTATTTCCACCTGGTGTTGGATAGTTACCTGTAAAATACCAGTCGCCGGTATTGGTAGGGCAACATACATGCAAATCTTCGATGGTCTGATAAATAACTTCTACTGGTGTAGACACTTCTGGTGGCGTTATTAGCTCAGCAATTTTATCAGAAATTTGAAGTGTTGTAAATGGCTTGTAAATATTACGTACAACGTTTTCGGTGTGCAGTTCACCAGCTGCATCAAGTGCTTTTATTTTTTCATGCACTTCCGTTAAAATATGTTCTTGCCCGGTGTCTTGAAGTAATGCAACCGCTGCTTTAAAAGCGATAAAATCGCCTAACTTACTCATGTCAATACCATAACAATCGGGGTATCTGATTTGCGGGGCCGACGATACTACAATAATTTTTTTAGGATTGAGTCTCGAAAGCATTCGAACAATACTTTCTTTTAAAGTAGTACCACGTACAATGCTATCATCAATAACTACAAGTGTGTCTTCTCCACTGCGCACAGTACCGTAGGTAATGTCATACACGTGTTGCACCATTTCGTTGCGGTTCGCATCTTCTGTTATAAAAGTGCGAAGCTTAACGTCTTTGATAGCAATTTTTTCTTGGCGAATTTTTCGGTTCACCATTTCCTCTAATTTCTCGGGCGTAAAATCTTTACCCCAACTTAATATGCGCTCTACCTTAATTTTATTTAAGTAGGCTTCCATTCCTTTTACAAGTCCGTAAAATGCAACTTCTGCGGTATTAGGAATATAAGAGAAGATGGTATTTTTTAAATCATGATCGATTCTTTCAAGTACCGTTTCACTTAAAGATCTACCGAGTGCAATACGCTCTCTATAAATTTTTTCGTCACTACCTCTAGAAAAATAAATGCGTTCAAAACTACAAGCCCTTCTTTCTTTAGGTGCTAGAATTTGCTCAATCTTATATTCACCACTAGGATCTACAATAATAGCAGTACCCGGCATCAATTCTTTCACTTCATTTTCACCCACATTAAAGGTTGTTCTGATAGCAGCGCGCTCGCTTGCTGCCACAATAACATCCTCTGAAACATAATAGTAGGCAGGTCTAATACCGTGTGCATCACGCATTACAAAACTACTACCGTTACCAAGCAGGCCGCCAATGGTGTAACCACCATCAAACATGGGTGTTGCATTTTTTAAAATATTTGCAATATTAGCTGCGTTCGGATTTTTATCATCTTCTTGCACCAAAAAATGATGCACCACTTCCATCATGGCCGCTAAATCACTTTGCTTTTGAAAAGCACCAGGTTCAAAATTTATTTGAGCAAATAAATCGTCGGTATTAACGAGATTAAAATTACCTGCGAGGGCTAAATTTTTTCCAGGAGAAATATTTCTTTTAATAAACGGGTGACAAAACTCAACATTGTTTTTGCCTTGTGTACCATACCTTAAATGGCCGAGTAACAATTCACCTAAAAAAGGTAAATGACCTTTCATTAAACCCGGATGATTTTTGATATCAGGTTGGTGTTTTTCCAATTCCTGAATTTCCTGGCCAATGGTATAAAATAAATCGGCAATCGGTTGCGGTGCGCTACTGCGCATTCTGTGCAAATACGGATTACCTGCTTCTATATTTAATTTTACAGACGCAATACCGGCGCCATCTTGGCCACGATTGTGCTGTTTTTCCATTAACAAGTACAGCTTGTTGAGGCCGTAGGTTACGCTACCGTACTTTTGTAGGTAGTAAGAAAAAGGCTTTCTTAAACGAATAAAGGCAAGGCCACATTCGTGTTTGATATCGTCGCTCATGGTAGGTATTAATGAGAAGTGGCGAAGTTAATAACTTCGCCACTTCCTTACAATTAAATATGAGCTCTATTTTACCGGGTATTTTGACTGTAAGGCCTCGGCTAACCAAATAAACTCCTTGGTAAAAGTATCCACCGACTTTTGAAAGGCCGGATCCGTTAATTCCCCTTCTGGAGAGAATTTTTGGTCTAAAAACGGGATAAGTAGCATATTAGGAGCAGCTATACCAAATAAAGCCGGTACCAATAGTAACAATTGTTGGCTTGCCCTAGCACCTGCTAACCCACCCGGCGAACCGGTTACAAGGCCAAATGCCTTTCGGCTTTGCTTAGGAAAATGGTCTAATAGATTTTGAAGCGCCGCCGAATAGCTTCCATTATACTCCGGAGTCACTAAAATAAAGGCGTCGGCAGCAAACATGCGGTTAGCCAGCTGTTGTAAATGTGTTGGGGCCTGATCGGGCGCTCCAATCACATTTTCTAAAAGTGGCATATTCCATTCACGTACATCGATAAGGCCTATGTTATGCGCCGTTTTACTAGCGAGTTCTTTTTGTAAAAAAACGGCTACCCTATTTGTTACACTTTGAGAGCGTGGGCTTCCTGAAATAATTTCTATGTTCATAAGGTGTGATGCCTATTTTATAATATGAATGTATTTTTCTTTATGCTGATAGATAGCAATACCATTTAAAAGCAAAAGCAATACACCAATACCAGGCGCTTGTGCAATTAACAATTCAAATAATAAAATGTTCACTACAATAGGTGCAAGTAGTAAAAGTCCAAGTGCACGCAAAGGCTTATACAATAATAAAAGGCCTACAACAACTTCAAGTGTTTTAATAACCAATAAATATTTAGTAGGATAAAACAAATCAAAGAATGCTTTTACATTACCTGTTGGTGCAGGCATTGGCATAAAATTAAAAAAGTAATTAGCACCAAATACAACAAATACAAAGGCTAATAAAAAACTAGGAGCTTGTTTTAAGTAATTCATAAGGTATAAATTAATTTGATTAAGTAATTAAATTAAGCTTGTTTAATCATTTGTACCGCCATGTGTAATTTAACCTCATCACTTACAACAACACCACCAGCTTCTGTTACAGCACTCCAAGTTAAACCAAATTCAGATCTATTAATAGTTCCACTAATTTCAAAACCAGCTTTAAACTGACCATAAAAATCGGTCATGGTACCACCAAATTCTACATCGAGTGTAACTTCTTTAGTAATGCCTTTGAGTGTAAGATTACCTATTAAGGTATAATTTGATCCAGCTTTTTTTGTAAGTGCGCTTGATACAAAATTTAAGGTAGGAAAATTAGTAGCATCAAAGAATTCTTCGCTCTTAAGGTGCGTATCTCTTTGTTCGTTACCTGTTGAAATACTAGCTATAGCTGCTTCAAAGCTAATTGCAGCATCCGAAAAATCTTCTGAAGCAGCTGTCATGTTTGCAGAAAAGTTTTGAAAACTTCCAGTAACATTGGTAATCATTAAGTGCTTTACTTTAAAAGTAATTTCACTGTGCATTGGGTCTAAAATGTAATTTGACATGTTTTATGTTTTTAAAATGATAGGTTATAAATAATTACCACTGCATAGGAACTTCAATCACGAGTAAAGAAGTTTTTGCTGTAGCCGTAAATTCAAAAGATGTTGTTTCTGTAATAGCAATGGCGTCTCTTTTGTTAAGTTCCTGCTCACCAATTTTTACCTGGCCGTCAACTACAATGAGATACACACCACTGTCAGATTTATGTAGGTTGTAAGACTGTGTTTGGTTGGCATCAAAATCACCTAATGAAAACCAGGCGTCTTGATTGATCCAAACAGCGTTGTCATCATCTGGTGCTACAACCGTTTGAAATTTATTTACGCGGTCGAGTGCGTTATAAGTTTGCTGCTCGTAACGTGGCTTGATGTTTTTTTCTTTTGGGAACACCCATATCTGAAACAGTTTAACGGGCCTATCGTTATTGGCGTTGTACTCACTATGGTAAATACCAGAGCCAGCGCTCATTATTTGCACGTCGTTGGCTCTAATGATTTCATCACGGCCCGTAGAATCATTATGGTGTAAATCTCCTTCTAATGGAATGGTTACAATTTCCATATTGTCATGCGGGTGCATGCCAAAACCCATGCCTGCATCAATATGATCATCATTGATAACGCGGAGCGCACCAAAATGAACGCGCGCAGGGTTATTGTACTGTCCAAAACTAAAATAGTGGTACGTGTCTAGCCAATCAAATTTTACGTGACCTCTATTTGCTGCTAAATGTAAATCGGTTTTCATGTGTAATTTATTTTATGTGTATATACATCTATTGAAACAAAAAAATTATTCTATTTCGTTAACCCGTAATTTTTCAAGTAAGTTATTGAGTTGCTCAGCTTCTTTTTCAGTAATCGTTTCTAATGATTTATGAAGGGTATTAAGCTTACTGGTACTGGATTCCAGGATAGATAAGCCACTTTTAGTAATGGTAATTAGTGTCTCTCTCTTGTCCGATTCAGATACCGTTCTTTTAACTAATTTTTTAATTTCTAGCCTGTCAATAATACGAGGTACATTGGAACTTTTCTCAATCATACGGCGTGCAATGTCTTTCACACAAAGTTGATCGGGGTATTTTCCCTTTAAAATTCGGAGCACATTGTACTGCTCGTGAGTAAGGTCAAAATCCTTCAATTCCTTACTGGTTATGCTTTTGAGCCACCATGCAGTGTACAAAATATTGAGCGTAGCCTTTTGGGCTTCATTTGAAAATTTATTACTTAATAGGGCGTTTTCTAGTTTCACAACACAAATGTATGTATATACATGTAATTTTGCAAAATAAATTTTCGCTCACTATGGCGCGCTCCGCGCGCCATAACGGTCGCCCACGCACAGGCCCAAACAAAAGCGCCCCACCTTGCAGGTGGGGCGCCATATCAACTTATTATTAAATTATTTTCTGTTGGCAGTTGCTTTAGCAGCCGCTTCTTTCCAGTCTTTTAAGCTGTCACAGCTTACATATTCTGTGTCGATAGATACAAAGTAGGTAGGAATATGATCTTTAAACCATTTTTCTAGCACATTACCCTTTTTTTCTTCGATAGCACGCTGAGCAATACGGTTATAATCGTCAAGCATGTTTTCGCGGTGAGGCTCTGTTCTACGCTTTAAATTAATAAGGCGCACTGCTTTACGGTTACGCTCATCCACATAAACCTGAGGCGTACTGTACTGACCAGGCTTTAAATTCTTAAGTACCGCTACCATGTCTTTATCAAGCATGTCGATAGTTAAAAATACGCTTCCATTAGGGCCCGCAATTGAACCTGCGCTAAACTTACTATTTTCGTCGTCACTAAATTTACTCACTGCTTCGTTAAATGAAAGCGTACCAGCCAAAAGTGCTGTTTTAATAGAGTCTACTTTTGTGGTTGCTTCCTTAATTTCATCATCGGTAACAGGAGGGATACGTAAAATATGTCTAACAACAGCTTCGTCTCCACTGCGGCTTACAAGCTGAATAATGTGCAATCCAAATTTAGATTTTACAACCGGAGAAATCTGACCTTCTTTTAAACGGAAGGATGCTGACAAGAAAGCAGGATCCCATGTTTTTTCGTTTCTATTCAGTGTGTACTGACCACCTGCATCTTTACTTCCTGGATCTTCAGAATATAATTTTACAAGTTGCTCAAATTTTTGTTTACCTGATTCTACTTGCTTTTTATAATCAAGCATTTGCTTGGCAACATATTCTTCCACGTCTTTGTTGGCTTTTGGAATCACCACAACTTGGCTAATTTCAACTTCACTCTCATAAAAAGGTAAGCTGTCTTTAGGAATTTTTGCATAGTATGCGCGCACTTCGTTAGGCGTAATTTTTACACTCCCAACAATTTTCTTTTGCATTTCTTCTGCAAGCTTTTGCGCTCTAAATGCTTCTCTAAAATCTTCCTTTAATTGATAAACCGTTTTACCAGCAATTTCTTCTAATAAATCTTTAGAACCATATTGTTGAATAGCGCCTCTAATTCTATTATCGAGTGCTGCATCAATTTCATCTTCACTAATTTTCAGTGAATCTTTTTCACCTTGTAAGACAAGTGCTTTTTGAATCAGCTGGCCTTCCATAATTTGGCAAGCGGTAGGAATCATTACATTCTCTTGACCCTGCGCCTGACGTTTTAAATCGAGGAGTGCATTTTCAACATCTGAACGCAAAATAATTTTATCACCTACTTGACCAATAATTTTATCGGCTACTACTTTTTTAGATTGAGCGGCAGCATGCATTGTAAATAAACCCGCTGCACCCATCAACACTATTAACAAGAATACTTTTTTCATAAAATCTAAATAGTTACTCAAATGTACTAAAAGCGCAATCCCGACAACAAGGTCGGGATCGCTTTTAACAAAATTTATAAGGTACGTTTTACTTCCTCTTCTTCAAAGGCTTCAACAATATCCCCTACTTTAAGGTCACTAAAGTTTTTGATGGTTAAGCCGCACTCCATATTGGATACAACTTCTTTGGCATCATCTTTAAATCTTTTAAGACTTCCAAGTTCGGCTGCTTGTCCTTCTCCTTTAGGATATTCAACAATACCGTCTCTGATAATTCTAATTTTACTGTTACGACTAATTTTACCATCGAGTACAAAACAACCGGCAACGGTAGCTTTATCAAATTTATATACTTCACGTACTTCAACGTTCGCAATAATTTTTTCTTGGTACTTAGGTTCAAGCATACCTTCCATCGCGCTCTTGATTTCATCAATGGCGGTGTAGATGATAGAGTATAATTTGATTTCAACGCCTTCGTTTTCTGCAAGTTTATTTGCTTGCATAGATGGACGAACGTTAAAGCCAATGATGATGGCATCAGATGCAGCAGCAAGAAGTACATCAGATTCTGAAATCTGACCCACCCCTTTTAATACCACTCTAATAGCAATTTCGGCAGTAGAAAGTTTTTGTAATGAATCTGAAAGGGCTTCTACAGAACCATCCACGTCACCTTTAATGATGATGTTTAATTCTTTAAAGTTACCTAACGCTAAACGTCTACCAATTTCATCAAGGGTAATATGTTTTCTAGCACGTAAACCTTGCTCACGTAATAATTGAGCACGTTTAGTTGCTACTTCTTTAGCTTCTGCTTCGTCTTCAAATACTTTAAATTTCTCACCCGCTTGTGGTGCACCATTTAAACCTAAAATAACAACCGGTGTAGATGGAGGTGCTGTATCAATACGCTGGTTACGCTCATTAAACATCGCTTTTACACGACCATAATGTTGTCCAGAAACAATTAAGTCTCCTTGACGAAGCGTTCCGTTTTGTACTAAAATAGTAGCTACATATCCACGACCTTTATCTAGAGATGCTTCAATAATAGTTCCAGAGCCTTCTTTGTTAGGGTTGGCTTTTAAATCCAATAGTTCAGCTTCTAATAATACTTTTTCTAAAAGCGCATCTACGTTTAAACCTTGTCTAGCAGATAATTCTTGGTTTTGGAATTTACCACCCCAAGCTTCTACTAGAATGTTCATTTGAGAAAGCTGCTCGTAAATTTTTTGAGGATTAGCGCCGTCTTTATCAATCTTATTCACCGCAAAAATCATAGGAACATTTGCAGCTTGTGAGTGAGAAATAGCTTCTTTAGTTTGAGGCATTACCGCGTCATCCGCAGCAACCACAATGATAGAGATATCCGTTACTTTAGCACCACGCGCACGCATCGCGGTAAACGCTTCGTGACCCGGTGTATCTAAGAATGTAATCGCTTTACCTGTTGGTGTAGTTACCTCGTATGCGCCAATGTGCTGTGTGATACCACCTGCTTCACCTGCTACCACATTTGCATTACGGATATAATCTAGTAATGAAGTTTTACCGTGGTCAACGTGACCCATGATGGTAACAATTGGTGCACGTTCTACTAATGACGCTTCATCATCTTCATCATCTTCTTCTTCAAATTCGTCTGCGTCATCAATACCTATAAATTCTACTTCAAATCCAAATTCACTAGCCACAAGTTCAATAACTTCTGCATCCAAACGTTGGTTGATAGAAACCATGATACCAAGGTTCATACATTTTCCAATAACGTCTGCAAAGCTTACGTCCATTAAGTTTGCCAACTCACTTACGGTAACAAATTCTGTTACTTGTAGTTTGTTATCTTCTGTCATTTCACCCATTGCTTCAGCTGCTTCGTCACGCTTGGCTCTACGGTATTTAGCTTTTAAGCTCTTACCCTTTCCGCCAGAACCTGCAAGCTTTGCTTGGGTTTCTCTGATTTTTTCTTGAATTGCTTTTTGATCAATTTCTTTGTCTTCGATAGGGGCACGTTTACCTCTATCATTTCTATTTCCACCTCTGTTACCACCTGGTCCACCGCCTCTATTAAACTGGCCGCCACCGCCACCTTGATTGTTTCTGTTATTGGCAGCAACAATAGGTCTGTTAGGACCACTTACAGGTTTACCGTCTGCGCCAAGTGTAGGAGCAGCAGGTGCTGGTTTTCCATCTACAGGAATACGTTTACGCTTGCGCTTTTCGTCTCTTGCCGCTGGCTTAGGACGCGTATCACTATTGATAGGTAATTCAATTTTTCCTAAAATTTTAGGACCTTCTAATTTCTCGGCTCTAATATTTTCGATGGTAGGAGCTACATCTTCTTCAACCTTTGGAGCAGGTGCAGCAACAACAGGTTCAGGTACTACTTCAGCTTCAGCTTCTTCCACTTTTTTCTTAGTGGTTTTAGCAGCTGGTTTTTCTACCTCTTCAGCTGGCGCATCATCTGTTTTTTTCTTCGCCGTTTTTTTAGGACGTGTAGAAGAATCTATTGCAGATAAATCAATTTTATGGATCACTTTTGGCGCCTCAATTTCTGGGGCCACTGTTTTTTCTACTGCAGGCGCTTTTACTTCTGGAGCCGAAGGCGCAGGTGCTACAACTTCAGCTACTGGCTCTTCTTTGCGCACTTTCTTATCTTCTTTTTTAGCAAAAGAAAGATCTTCTTCATCTCTTTTTTTCTTAGGCTCTGTCTGCGCAGCAACCTTTGGTATCTCTACCTGATCGGCTTTGTTCTTAGCAACTTTATCGCCTTGGAACTCTGCTTGTAAAGCATAGTACTGGTCTGATGAAAGTTTTGCCGTAGGCTTTAACTCATCACGACTAAAACCTTTTTTCACTAAGAACTCAACCAAGGTATCTTGGCCAATGTTGAACTCTTTAGCGGCGGCTAACAGTCTGGGTGTTTTCAATTCTGACATTCAGTGTTTTTTAGTCCATTCGTTCATTGAAATTTACCACAACATTATGAACGCTTCTGCTGTGGATCCTCACCCCTTACTAAGGGCAAAGATAGTTAACTATATGCTGCTTAGGCCTCTTCGTCAAATTCGGCTTGAAGCACTTTTAGTACGTCTTCGATGGTTTCTTTTTCAAGGTCGGTTCTACGCTCTAGTTCTTCTGCAGTTAGGTTTAAAATACTGCGTGCAGTATCGCAACCAATACGCTTGAACTCGTCAATTACCCAAGCCTCAATTTCATCACTAAATTCGTCTAAATCAATGTCAAATTCATCAACAACCTCTTCATCTTCTCTAAATACATCAATTTCATAGCCGGTTAATTCGCAAGCAAGCTTGA
This sequence comes from Sediminibacterium sp., assembly GCA_030158535.1. GTDB lineage: Bacteria > Bacteroidota > Bacteroidia > Chitinophagales > Chitinophagaceae > Sediminibacterium. The sequence goes on along the minus strand of JAOASV010000334.1, from coordinate 12,943 downwards.
TATTTACCCCTCTACGGCCAATAGCTAATGAAACCTGGTCTGCTTTAAGGAACACTTCGGCGTGCTTTTTATCATTGTCTAACTCCATATAGCTAATTTTAGCTGGAGTTAAAGAACGTTGAATTAAGAGTTGAATATTAGTCGTGTGGTTGATCACATCAATGTTTTCATTTTTCAATTCACGCACAATGCCATGAATACGAGAACCTTTCATACCCACACAAGCACCTACTGGATCGATACGATCATCATAACTTTCTACAGCTACTTTAGCACGCTCTCCTGGATCACGTACAATCTTTTTGATAGCGATTAAACCATCAAAAATTTCAGGTACTTCAATCTCTAATAATTTAGCTAAGAAGAGTGGACTTGTTCTAGATAAAATAATAACGGGTGTATTATTTTTAAGATCAACACGCGCTACAACAGCTCTGATATTTTCACCTTTTTTGAAATAGTCTTGTGGAATTTGTTCAGACTTAGGTAAAATAAGTTCGTTGCCTTCTTCATCCAAAAGCAATACTTCTTTTTTCCAAACCTGATATACTTCAGCACTGATGATATCACCAATACGATCACCATATTTTTTAATGAGTACGTTCTTTTTAAGATCGCTAATACGACCTGCTAACGTTTGCTTAGCAGCCAAAATAGCTCTTCTTCCAAAGTCAATCATGTTAATTTCTTCATACAAATCTTCACCTACTTCAAAGTCTGGCTCAATTTTGATAGCATCGCTGTAACCCACTTCAGATAAGGGATCTATTACTTCACCATCTTCAACAATAAGTCTACGACGGATGATTTCTAGGTCACCTTTTTCGGCGTTTACGATAACGTCAAAGTTATCATCACTACCATATTTTTTGCGGAGTAATGTTTTAAATACATCTTCCACCACTTTCATCATCGTGGGACGATCAATGTTCTCTGCATCTTTAAATTCCTGGAATGCTTCGATAAGGTTAATACTAGCCATAACGCTTTATTTAAAGTTTCAAAAGTTTTAAAATTTAATTTGAACCGTTGTTGATTTTATAGTTGAAAACGGAATCACAAGTTGTTGTGTTACCATTTTTTTTCCTTTTCCTTCTGTGTGTTCTACAATAATATCAGCCTCTGCCACTTCTAATAACAAGCCTTCTTTGCTGGTACCATCGTTAAACAATACTTCTATGTTTCTACCTTTATTTTTTACATACTGACGATGTAATTGTAAAGGTTCGTCGATGCCCGGTGAAGAAAGTTCTAACGAAAAATCTCCTTCTGGGTAATAGCCCTCTTCTTCAATAAGCTTGTAGAGTTGCTTATTAAAACGAACACATTTTTCGATAGCAATACCCTGATCGCCATCCAAAAACACTTTAATGTTATTGGTGGGTTTGATGCGGACAGAAACCAAAAAATAGGTAGGCTCCTCTTGTAAGAGCTGTGCTATTAAGGCCTCAATTTTTGCTATTTGTAGTTCAGTTGACATATTTAAAAAGAAGAAGGGAACGGTAGCCGTTCCCTTCAATTGTTTCAATTTCTAATGCAAATATAGTGATTTTAGGCCTAAACTTCCAAATTTTGCTTTTGTAGAGTCCTTACCTTTGTAGTCTATTACGTGTATGTTATGATGAAGTTTCTATTTTATGGCTTTCTAATCTATGCCCTCTACCGCTTTTTCTTTAACGTGGTGGTGCCCGTTAGCAAAGCCAGCTCGCAAATAAAGTCTACGCTAAAGGAAATGCAAGCGCAACAGGCCGCTGCTGCAAGAGCTCAACAAGAACAGGCTGCTCAGGCCCAAAGGCAGGCTAAAACAGAGGTGCACAAGCCCGCTGCCAAAGAGGATTACATTGATTTTGAAGAAGTTAAGCCTTAAAGTCCTAGGTCTAGCACCGTTAAATCCCCACTTAAAAATAGGGTTTGAAGGCCCGCTTTTTGAGCCCCTTCTATGTTTGAAAGGGTGTCATCAATAAATAAAGTTTGCGCAGGATCTAAGTTTGCATCACGAATAACCGCCTCAAAAGCAGCTACTTCTGGTTTTCTTTGCCCAAGCGTATGGGAATAATAAGCCTTTTTAAAAAAGTGCTCAAATTGCGTATTTAGGCCTAATTGAGGGGCCAACTGCCTATATATATGTATAAATGCATTGTAATGAATGGCATTTGTATTAGAAAATAAATATATGTTATACTTATTTTTGATTTGACTGAGCCACTCTAGGCGCTCCGCCGGAAAATCTAATAACATGGCATTCCAAGCCGTTTCTATTTGGCTATTGCTAAGGGTTAATCCAGTGGCTTCCCTTAGCGCCTCGTAAAAAGCCTCCGGTTCAATGGCGCCCACTTCTAAATTTTCAAATAAGGGATTGGCAGCATGTTGGGTGTAAAAAGCATCAAAATCCTGAACACCTAAGTTTTCAAAAGCCTTTCGTGTTAATTGGTAATTGAGGTTTATTAAAACGCCGCCTAAATCAAAAATGATATTTTTTACAGGAGTAACCATGCTGCAAAATAAGCGCATTATTTTTTACAAATTGATCAGATTGATGTTTACGTTAAGGCTAAATATTTTACATTTGCCGCTCATGATTATTTGGGCAACCAAATTTTCAGGGCCTATAGCTCAGTTGGTTAGAGCACCTGACTCATAATCAGGGGGTCCCAGGATCATGCCCTGGTGGGCCCACAGCCGAAAGGCAACATTATCAAGGGTTTATGCTGTCAAAAGCGTAGACCCTTTTTATTTCGGGTAAGTTCTGGCTAAGTTTGGGCCAGGTTTTGAGTTATTAGAGGGTGAAGGGAGGTGTAGGGGTGGAATTGGAAACATTAGATTACTTTCAATAAAATAATTAATTATGGAAGTACATCACCACTCGCACAAACCAAAGAATTGGAAAGAATATATCACAGAATTTATCATGTTATTTGCTGCGGTTACTTTGGGTTTTCTTGCAGAAAATTTAAGAGAACATCAGATCATGAACCATCGGGTAGAGCAAAATAAGATTGCTATTCTAAAAGATTTACAAGCAGACTCTATTGAAATTGATAAGGTAATTAAAATTGAGGACTCGGTCATAAATAATTTCAATAAATTAAATAATTTATTATACTTGGCGAAGACTAAAAAAATAAGTCAGGCTCAATTAATGGACTCAATTAAAATATCACCAAAAATAATTGCATTTTCAACCACATTATACATGAATAATAGTTCATTTAAAAACATGCAGTCTAGTGGTTTATTAAGTTATGTAGAAGAAGGAGAATTTAAAAATACATTAGCCACCTACTATGAAGTTGATTTTAAAGGAGTAGAAGCATTAAACGAATTTTTTGATCAAGTAGGTATCGTGTTTAATAACTATTTACCAATTGGAGTGGGAAGACTCATTAGAGAAAACCAAAAGTTTTCAAAAAAGTATGTAACAAATGATGCAGATGGTTATTTAAATTTTATACTAAACCTAGATAAAACAAAAAATATATTACAGTCAGATGAATTAATTTATGAAGTTCAGAAATATTATAATTACATATTTATATACCGAAATAGTTTAAAAAGAACTAAAAAAAACAACGGCAAGTTAATAAAATTATTACGATCAGAAATACATTAAATATGCATTCAAGGATCTCAGAATTAGTATATGTTGGTTTCTTTACCAATTTAATTTTATGGCTAATTGATTAGCATTTTTGATCGATAAAATTAAAAATAATGAGCTATAAAAATATATTAGATTCATAATCAGGGGGTCCCAGGATCATGCCCTGGTGGGCCCTCCCTACTAAGGTGAAGGGTTTCAGCATTTAAAGTGCGGGGGAATTTTTTTTGATTTGCATACAATTTGCATACATTATTGTCAGAGGAAAAGAATATTAGGTGTGGCAATTATTTTCGAAGCACTAAAAACAAGCCAATACCATACAGGATTACAAGAATGATACCTATATAGTTTATACTTTGTTTGTTTCTTATCTTATCCTGAATAAAACTCAACATTAAAAAACTTGTATTAGAAAGAATAATAAATTGAAAGTGTCTTGTCCTGAAATAGCTTTACAACAAACTATTCAGCATGACAGAAAAAAGGCCTAAAAAGGTCAAGGTTTAATAAAATACCCCGTAGCTAACTGAACCACCTGTTGCTGGTATCTTAATCTAAACATAATAGGTGCTAAACCTTTAGAGTTTACTTTAGCCTTGTACAAGAAGAAATACGTTTTAAGTGTTGTGGACATAACTTGGTTTTTGTACCCCTTTTAATAGTGGAAGAGGCAGTTTCAAGTTCTTTTTATAGCTAATTTGGTATCCAATCCGTTAACTATAGTAGCTAAAGCTGTTAACCATGCCTACTAAAGACATAATTATCAGCTAGTTGACCATATCAGGGGGTCCCAGGATCATGCCCTGGTGGGCCCACCCTAATAAGATCAAGGGTTTCAGCGTTTCATATGCTGGGACCCTTTTTGTTTATGTGCAATAGGGAATTGAATTAAAACGTTAATTCATTATCAGCGATTAGCATCTAGATGTGTTTTTCCTTAATTTAGTATCTCAATGCAGAAAAAGAATATTGTAAAAATCATGCAAGGTAAAAAGTGGATTCATGTTCGTTTCATTGTTTTGCTATGTATTGCTTTTCTTTTTCAGCATCTTTCATTTGCTAACCAGCAAAATACAGGAGCTTTCTCCAATCTACATTATCGAGCCAGTCAAAATAAATATTTTGAGAATGGCACCAAACAAAATCATAGTCCGCAAACACATCAAATAGTTGAAGCAGAATCAGAAGATGAAGATGATATTCATAATGAACAAGAAGAAATAAAAAACTTTTTTTCTTCCAACCATAATTACATAAAAGCGATCTATACAGACGCTATCAATACCCTTTACTTAAGGCTTGCATCCGGTAATCAACATAAAGTTGATTTGCCATTTTTTATACTCTACCATTGTTGGAAGAGCTTCCTGTCCTAACAATTTATTGGCTTCCACTTTATCACTAGCTTAATTGCTAAGGGAAAATGCATACTTGTATTTTTTCATTATTGTATTTATCAATCTCTCAAAACAAATTTAATGCGTCAAATTATTACCAGTATCCTATGGATTACTATCCTATTTTTTTCATCTTGTTCAGAACATGAATTAAAAAAAGAAGAAGAAATTACATTCTCTGTAACAAATCCAATACAAGTTGATACCATAATTTATAAAGAGTATGTTGCACAAATTCATTCTGCGAACCACATCGAACTTAGATCTCAAGAAAAGGGATACCTACAAAAAATATTTGTAGACGAAGGTCAATATGTAAAAAAAGGGCAACTCATGTTTAAATTAATGCCCGCCATTTATGAAGCGGAAGTAAGTAAGTCTAAAGCAGAGCTAAATTTCGCAGAAATAGAATACAAAAACACAAAAGGATTAGCAGATAATAACGTTGTTTCTTCAAGTGAGCTTGCCATGGCAAAAGCTAAGCTTGATAAAGCCAAAGCAGAATTACAATTAGCACAAGCGCACCTAGATTTTACTGAAATCCGTGCACCATTTGATGGTATCATGGATAAATTTCACACGCGTCTTGGAAGTTTAGTAGACGAAGGTGAACTACTTACTAGTCTTTCAGATAATAGCAAAATGTGGGTATATTTTAATGTGGCAGAAGCAGAATACCTAGATTATATCCAAAAAGTAAAATCAAAAGAAAAGCAAAAAGTATTATTGCAGCTGGCAAATAAAGAACTGTTTGAAAATAGCGGTTTTGTTGAAACAGTTGAAGCAGATTTTAATAACGAAACTGGAAATATTGCATTTAGAGCAGTATTTCAAAATCCCAAAGGCATTTTGAGGCACGGAGAAACGGGTAATATTATGATGCCCATTGAACTAAAAAATGCCATCATCATTCCACAAAAATCAACTTTTGATGTACTAGATAAAAAGTATGTGTATATAGTAAATGAAAAAGGTGTAATTACATCTAGCCAAATTACTATTGCTCAAGAAGTACCTCATTTATATGTCGTTGCAACTGGACTAAAGCCAACCGATAAAATCTTATTGGAAGGCATAGGTAAAGTAAAGAACAATGAAAAAATCAAATACAATTTCGTTTCTCTAGAAAAAGAATTAGCCGGAATAAAAAATATTCACGCCGAATAATGGCAAGAAAATCAAGCAATCATGTTTAATAATTTTATAAAAAGGCCTGTATTAGCCATTGCTTTATCTCTAGCAATTGTATTTATGGGTATTATCGCAATCACAAAATCTCCGATTGCACAATTTCCAGAAATTGCACCTCCTAGGGTTAACATATTTATTGAATTCCCAGGATCCAATGCAGATGTATTGGTAAAATCGACACTCACTATTTTAGAGCGCGCAATTAATGGTGTTCAAGGAATGCAATACATGCTATCTGATGCAACCAGTGCAAGTGAAGCAAGTATCGAAGTTATTTTTGAGCCCGGAACAGACCCAACGCTAGCTGCAGTTAGGGTAAAATCAAGAGTGGATCAAGTAATGACCAATTTACCCCCACTCGTTCAACGTGAGGGTGTCATCATTGCTCCTATGCAACCAAGTATGCTCATGTACCTTAACTTATATAGTAAGGACAATAAGGTTGATGAAAAGTTTTTATTCAATTACGCCAATACATTCATACTCCCCGAATTACAAAGAATTAAGGGCATGGGGCTTGCACAAGCCATTGGTAGCCGCTCGTTTGCCATTCGCGTTTGGTTAAATCCCGAACGTATGAGGGCTTATAATATTTCAGCAAAAGATGTTTTAAAAGCTATTGATGAACAAAGTGTTTTAGCCAGACCTGGTCGAGTAGGATTGAGTTCGGGTAAAACAGCTCAATCGCAAGAATATGTATTCACCTATAAAGGTTGGTATAACACACCCGAGCAATACGACAATATTGTGGTCCGAGCTAATGCGGATGGTGAAATGTTGAAACTAAAAGATATTGCTAAAGTAGAAGTAGGTTCTGAATTTGTCGACATCTATTCAAACAAAGACGGACATCCATCTGCATCACTTGTATTAAAGCAAAATCCAGGTAGTAATGCAAGAATTGTTATTGATGATGTGAAGGAAAAATTAAAAGAGTTAAAAAAAGATTTTCCACCTGGTGTAGATTTTGAAATCAATTACGACGTATCTAAGTTTGTAGATGCCTCCATTGAAAAGGTGCTTCATACTTTAGTAGAAGCTTTTTTACTTGTTGCCTTTGTTGTATTTATCTTTTTGGGAGATTGGCGCTCTACCATAATACCCATATTAGCGGTTCCTGTTTCATTAATTGGTGCATTTGTGATAATGAACGCATTTGGTGTTAGCATCAATCTTATTACTTTATTTGCGCTTGTACTTGCCATTGGCGTTGTTGTAGATGATGCCATTGTAGTGGTAGAAGCCGTGCATGTGAAAATGCATGAAGAAAATATATCTGCATATGCAGCAGTAAAAAAAGTAGTTAAAGAAATAAGTGGAGCTATTATCGCTATTACTTTGGTAATGGCATCTGTATTTATTCCTGTTACTTTTATGACGGGGCCAGTGGGCGTATTATATCGTCAGTTTTCACTCACCATGGCAAGTGCTATTGTCATTTCAGGATTTGTAGCATTAACACTAACGCCAGTTTTATGTGCTATTTTATTAAAAAATACGCATGGTCACCATAAGAAAAAAACACCTATTAATTTATTCCTTGATTGGTTCAATAAAACTTTTGACAGAGCTACTGGAAAATATGAAAAATATCTTAGGCTAATTGTTAATAGAAAAACCCTGACTTTTGGGATACTAATTGTGTTTGCATTTGGTATTGTAGGCGTGAATAAAATTTTGCCAGCAGGATTTATTCCAAATGAAGATCAAGGTCAAATCTATGCCATTATTCAAACCCCTCCTGGCACGACTTTAGAGCGGACAAATGAAATTTCAAAAAAACTTCAATTAATAGCAAAAGAAGTAGAAGGCGTTTCTTCAGTAACTTCATTAGCTGGTTATGAAATTTTGACAGAAGGACGTGGATCAAATGCAGGCACCTGTCTAATTAACTTAAAAGATTGGGCTGATAGAAAACAGAATGTAAAAGAAATAATTAAAGAGCTCGAAGAAAAAGCGAAAGATCTTCCAGCAAACATAGAATACTTTGAACCGCCTGCTGTTCCTGGCTATGGCACGTCAGATGGATTTTCATTGCGTCTGCTAGATAAAGGAAGTGATGTGGATTATCAAGAATTTGATAAAGTAAACAGCGAATTTGTAGAAGCTCTAAAAAAACGAAAAGAGCTTAGCGGATTATTTGCATTCTATTCTGCTAAATATCCGCAATACGAAATTCTAATTGACAATAATTTAGCCATGCAAAAAGGAGTGTCTATTGGCGAAGCAATGGAAAACCTAAACATAATGGTGGGTAGTACCTATGAGCAAGGCTTTATTCGATTTAATAATTACTACAAGGTATATACACAAGCTGGCCCAGAATTTAGAAAACAACCTTCTGACATTTTGAATATGTTTATCAAAAATGAAAGTGGTGAAATGGTTCCATACTCTGCATTTATGAGTATTAAAAAAACACAAGGGCCAAATGAAATTTCTAGATACAATCTTTATGTTTCTTCATTAATCAATGGCGTTCCTGCTAAAGGCTATTCTTCAGGTGATGCCATCGAGGCCATTAAAGAAGTAGCAAAAACTTCATTACCTAGAGGATATGACATAGCGTGGGAAGGCATCTCATACGATGAATCAAAAAGAGGCAATGAAGCATTGTACATATTTATCATTGTAATATTCTTTGTTTATCTGATTTTGTCAGCACAATACGAAAGTTTTATTTTGCCATTTGCTGTCTTGCTTTCTATTCTCCCTGGTATTTTTGGTTCATTTGCTTTACTTAAGTCCATGAATCTGTCCAATGATGTATATGCACAAATTGGACTTATTATGCTGGTAGGTCTATTAGGTAAAAATGCAGTATTGATTGTTGAATATGCTGTTCAAAAAAAGAATCAGGGTGCAACCGTTTTGGAATCAGCCATTGCTGGTGCAAAAGCAAGATTTCGTCCCATTTTGATGACTTCATTTGCATTTATTGCAGGTTTGATCCCACTCGTTTTAGCAAAAGGTCCAGGCGCTGTAGGTAATCACACCATCGGAGCATCTGCACTTGGGGGCATGTTGTTTGGAACCATTTTTGGTGTCTTAGTTATTCCTGGTCTTTATTACATTTTTGCAAAACTTCAAGATGGAAGATCACTCATTAAAAATGAGGATTTAAATCCATTAACTGAAAATTTTGTAGAAAACAGAGAAGACTCTGCCCTTTATAAACAAATCAAAAACATTATCAAAAAAATAAGGAGGCAAAAAAATGAACAATAAAATTATTATATTATTGGCTATTATTTGTTTTACTGCATGTAAAATACCAATACTAGTTAGTAAACAAGAAAACAAAACAGTACCCGCTTATTATAATACTACACAAGATTCTACCAATATTGCATCCATCAAGTGGCGTCAGTATTTTACGGATCCATATTTAACTGCCCTAATTGATTCTGCACTTAAAAGCAATCAGGAATTAAATATTGCATTACATGAAATAGAAATTGACAAAAATGAAATACAAGCACGAAAGGGAGAATATTTGCCTTTTGTAAACCTTGTTGGAGTTGCAGGAATCGAAAAAACAGGAAAATACACCTGGGACGGTCTCTCGGAAGAAGATTTAAAACTCAATCCTGATAAAGGACCCAAGTATATTGGTGATTTTAGAGGAGGAATTTATGCTTCTTGGGAACTGGATGTATGGAAAAAACTAAGAAATGCAAAAAAATCTGCAGTCATCAAATACTTTGCTACTATTGAGGGAAGGAATTTTATGTTAACCAATTTGATTGCAGAAATTGCAAGTGCTTATTATGAATTACTTGCACTTGACAATATGATGCTAATTGTACAACAAAATATTGATGTACAAAAAAACGCATTAAAAATGGTTAAACTAGAAAAAGATGCTGCTAAAGTGTCGCAATTAGCTGTTAACCGTTTTGATGCGCAATTATTACATACTCAAAATTTACAGTATGATATACAGCAGCAAATTGTGGAAACAGAAAATAAAATGAATTTTCTGACTAGTAAATTTACGCAGCATGTAGCAAGAACGAATATTGCGCTAAATGAGATTCCGGTTGAAACTGTACAAAGTGGTATTCCTACACAATTGCTATTAAACCGACCTGATATCAAGCAAGCCGAATTAAGATTAGCTGCGTCAAAGTTAGACGTTCAGGTTGCTAGGGCAAACTTTTATCCGTCATTTACTTTAACAGCTAGTACCGGATTTACTTCTTTCAATCCTGGATTTATATTCAGACCAGAATCGTTGTTATACAATTTAGCAGGTGATGCTGTAGGACCACTTATCAATAAAAACGGAATCATTGCAGTATATAAAAATGCAAATGAAAGACAAATTATTTCAGCTTATGAATATGAACGTACAATTTTAAGTGCATTTATTGAAGTAGCAAATCAATTGTCTTTCATAAACAATAATAAAAATAGTTACGAGACAAAAGCTAAAGAAGTTGAAATTCTGAACCAATCGGTAGATATTTCAAATAAATTATTTATTTCTAGCAAGGCTGACTACATTGAAGTTTTACTTACACAACGTGAGGCATTGGATGCAAGAATTGAATTGATTGAAACTAAGTTAAAACAATTACACGCAAAAATTAATATTTACCGGGCATTAGGTGGCGGCTGGAATTAAATACAATAGAAGGGTTTATGCTGTTAAAGGCATAAACCCTTCTTTATGATTTGCATACATTTTTGTGAGAGAAAAAGAATATTAAAGGAGGCTATTATTTTCGAAGCAATAAAAACAAGCCAATACCATACAGGGTTACAAGAATAATGCCTATGTAGGTTATACTTTGTTTGTCTCTTATCTTTTCGTGAATAAAACTCAACATTAAAAAACTTGTAATTGAAAGAATAATAAATTGAAAAACTCTTTTAATAAGTACTGTTTTATTTATTAGTGGTAAAAGAAACCGATAATTATAAGGCAGGTAAAAACAAACAATTTGCTCTTTAATTGATGTGTCATATACTTGATTTTAGAAATTAATTAAATATCCTTTCTAAACCTAACAAGTTATAAAAGATCTTCAACACCGATTTCCCGCAAAAATGAATGAAGGTTGCCATTATCGGATACACTTTCGTATATTTACGGATAAATACGGATATTATGGCCCTTAACATAAATAACTTACAACTTGACTTAAGCATGAAAATATTGTCTGAACTGTCTAAAATTGACCGTTTTGATGCTACTTGGTCAAGCATAGAAAAAAAGGAAGGAAGTAAATTAATCCAACTTAAAAGTATTGCAACTGTTAAAAGTGTAGGAGCTTCCACAAGAATTGAAGGCTCAAAAATGACCGATGACGAAGTAAGTATTTTAATTGAAAACATAAATATGTCTTCTTTTGAAGAAAGAGATCAACAAGAAGTAGTGGGCTATTATGAAACCTTAGATGCAATTGCAGAAAACTATGCATCGATTACAATTACGGAAAGCCAAATTAAGAGTTTGCATAATTACTTATTAAAACATAGTATTAAAGATGCATGGCATAAAGGAGAATACAAACAATTAAGCAATGAAGTAGAAGCAAATTTGCCTGACGGGTCCAAACAAACCATTTTCAAAACCACTGAACCCGGGCTTCAAACAGAAGACGCAATGATCCGTTTAATTGAATGGTACAATAGTGATGAAGATACATTACCATTAATAAAAAACGCCTTATTTGTTTATGAATTTTTAAGCATCCATCCATTTCAAGATGGAAATGGTAGATTAAGTAGATTACTAACTAGTTTACTTTTATTAAAAAATGGTTATTCGTGGATACAATATGTAAGCTTTGAACATGAAATTGAAAAAAGAAAATCCGAATACTACAAAGTATTAATAGATACACAAAAAAATAGGCCTGGTGAAAATGTAACAAATTGGCTAACATTTTTTATAAGCTGCCTAAATAATATTCAATGCAATTTGTTATTGAAATTAGAAGAAAGTAAAAAAGTAAGTGAAGCGCTCACTCCCCGCGAACAAAGAATTATTTTTTTTATACATAATCATGAAGGATGCAGTTCAGGAGAAATTTCTACTAAGTTAAACATCCCGCTGCCAACTGTAAAGAAAACAATTACTGAGTTATTAAATAAGATGAAAATTACAAAAGAAGGTATTGGAAGAGCTACCGTATATTATTCAACATAAATGACACCACTATCCAAGTTCTGGATCGAGCGCAACCAAATTCGGGCTAACACAAATAAAATACTGACATAAAAAAATGTAAGGATATTTCAGGACTAGACAGTACATATCGATACCTTTGCGCCTAGGCATAAATGAGCAAAAATAATGGTATACAAGATTCTTACTGTAATTGGTTTAGCAACTTTTGAAATTTATGCTGCTATCCCCGCTGGATTTGCATTTAAACTACATCCGTTAGAAATTTTCTCTTATAGTCTACTAGGCGGTTTAACGGGTGTTTTTATAGCTGCATACCTTGGCGACATGATTAAACAATGGGTGAGCAAGTTTAGAAAGCCGAAACCAAATAAAGTTGCTAAAGAGCCTGGGTTTGTCTTAAAAATTTGGGAGAAATATGGCGTCATCGGTTTAGGTTTATTGGGCACGATGAGTGTTGGCGCTCCTATAAGTATTGGTATTGGAGTGGGCTTTAATGTTCCTACAAATAAAATGGTATTTTGGTGCAGTTTAGGCGTTTTATTACGCTGTGCAATATTTACAGCGATTGGATATTTTAGTTTACAGTTGATTTAATAATATAAACTACTTTTT
>JAOASV010000333.1 GCA_030158535.1 Sediminibacterium sp. | reverse complement strand
TGTTAAATACAGCGACGCCGAACTTAACGAGTTTCGTGAGCTCATCAATAAAAAATTAGAAGCTGCTAAAAAAGAGCTTGTTTACCTCCAAGGTTTAATTACCCGTAAAGACGAAATGGGTGGTGACAATGACGACGCACGTTACATGACCATGGAAGACGGAAGTGTAAGTATGGAAAGAGAGCAGTTGTCTCAAATGGCTAGCCGTCAAATTACCTACATCGACCATCTTGAAAAAGCAATCATGCGTATTGAAAGCAAAACATATGGTATTTGTAGAGTAACTGGTAAGTTAATTGACAAAGCTCGTTTACGCGCTGTACCTCACGCTACACTTAGCTTAGAAGCTAAATTAGGTCTTGTAAAACCAAGCCCTGATCAACAATAAATTTAGATTTTGATCTATAAAAAAAGGCCGCAATTTGCGGCCTTTTTTTTGTGCTAACTTATTTTACTTCTTGCATATCAATTAGGCGCTTATACATCCCACCCTTTGCAAGGAGTTCGTCGTGCGTACCACGTTCTGCAATTTCTCCTTTTTGTAAGACAATAATTTCATCGGCGTGTCTGATGGTAGAAAGGCGGTGCGCAATAACAATAGAGGTCCTGTTTTGCATCATTTTATTAATGGCGTCTTGCACCAGTCTTTCACTTTCTGTATCAAGAGATGAAGTAGCTTCATCTAAAATTAAAATGGGTGGGTTTTTTAAAATGGCTCTTGCAATGGTAATACGCTGACGCTCACCTCCACTTAATTTGCTACCCCTGTCGCCAATATTAGCATCGTAACCCTCTTCTTTGCTATTGATAAATGCTGCAGCGTTGGCTACCGTAGCTGCGGCTGTAATGGCTGCTGGGCTTGCTGTTTGGACGCCTAGGGCAATATTTTGTGCAATGCTATCATTAAATAAAATAGGCTCCTGCGTTACAATACCCATAGCTGCACGCACACTTTGTAAGCTATATTCTTTGATGTTGATGCCATCAATTAAAACTTCACCTTCTGTTACATCATGAAAACGTGGAATCAAATCTGCTAAGGTACTTTTGCCGGCGCCCGAAGAACCTACTAGTGCTACCGTTTTTCCTTTTTCAATAACAAGGTTGATGTTTTTTAAAATGGTAGTATCGTCGTAAGAAAAACTTACATTTTTAAACTCAATGCGTTTTTCAAAATTTTCTAAAATTTTAGCGTTTGGTTTATCTTCTATGGCAACGGGTGCTTTTAAAATTTCTTCAATTCGTTCGATAGCGGCACTGCCTCTTTGTGCATTATAAAATGAACTAGATAAAGATTTTGCCGGATTAATAATTTGCGTAAAAAATAAAATGTAGGTGATAAAACTTTCTGGTCCGAGTCCTGCTTGGTTATTTAATACAAGTCTTCCTCCAAACCATAAGATGCAAGACAATACAATCACGCCTAAAAATTCGGACATCGGTGATGCCAAATCTTTTCTAAAATTCATTTTGTTGCGGATATGATTGAGCGCATTGTTGTTGTCTAAAAATTTTTGTAAGAGTATTTTTTCGGCATTGAAGGCCTTGATAACCCTTAGTCCCCCAAGGGTTTCATCTAATATAGATAATAGCGTGCCTAGCTTTTCTTGTGAAGTGGTAGATTGTTTTTTTAAACTTCTACTCAGGCGTCCAATCACAAAACCTGTTACCGGTAATAGCACGAGTAAAAACAAAGACAATACCGGACTTAAGAAAACCAAGAAAATTAAAATGATAAGGATATTGAGTGGATCTTTAATAAGTCCTTCGAGCGTACTCATTACACTCCATTCAATTTCGTTGGCATCGTTACTCATTCTACTGATAATATCTCCTTTGCGTTGTTCGGTAAAATAGCCAATAGGAAGGTCTAATAATTTTTTATACAAATCGGAACGAAGCGTTGTCATTACATAATTGCGCATAGGCGCTAGTACCCTAAAAGACAAATAGGTAAATAAATTTTTGAAGAAAATGGCGGTAATTATAATGCCGCAAATAGTACCGAGTGCATATACGGTTCCTTCTTCAATTATGATTCTAGAAATAAAATATTTGAGGTAGTTTAAAACAGTCCCCGCAGATAAACTTGCGTCTGCTGCTATTGGTTTTGTAGTAATCAGTTTTTCGGTACCAAATAAAAGCTGTAAAAAAGGAGCCAGCATAGCCAGTGAAACGAGCGAAAAAAGGATGGATAAAAGGTTGAATACCACATATAATGCAATATTCCTTTTCTGGGTCCGGAGGTAAAATAGAATTCGTGAAAAACGCTTCATAAATGATAAAATCGTTAAAACAAGGCAAAGTAACTAATTTTACAGCCAATTAAACGCAAAGAACATGGAGGAAGGTAAACGTCAACGTCAGGTAGCCGGTGCTATTCAAGAAGAAATGAATGATATTTTTAGAAGGTTAAACCTTTCTATGATAGCTGGTGGCATGGTTTCCATCTCATCCGTAAAAGTGACTCCGGACCTTTTAGAGGCACGTATTTACCTCAGTATATTTCAGGTGCCTGATCCTAAAGAAGTGATGAAAGTAATTGAGTCTAGGGCTTGGGAGATCAAAAAAGAGCTAGCCGATAGGGTAAAGCACCAGTTTAGACGAATTCCGGTATTGCATTTTTACCTCGATGACACGCTTGACTATGTGTTTAAGATGGAAGAAATTTTCAAGCAAATTAGTGCCGAAAAAAAAGCTAAAGAAGAGCAATCAGGAACTGATGACACAAATCCAGCATCAAATTAATTAAGTCTCGTGCAATATTTATTTGCTTGGCGCTATTTTACATCAAAAAAGTCTACAAGTGCAATTAATATTATTGCATGGGTAAGTGTTACAGCTATTGCAGTTGGTGCTGCTGCACTCATTGTTATTTTAAGTGTGTTTAATGGCTTTGAAGATTTAGTAAAGGGCCTCTACACTGATTTTTATGCAGACATGCGTGTGCTTCCTGCACAGGGCAAAAGAATGGATGTAAGTGATAGCACCTTATATACCATAAAATCTATCGAGGGCGTTGCTGAAGTAAGTAAAGTGATTGAAGAAAAAGCATTACTTGCCAATGGCGATTATCAGAGCATTGTGGTGGTAAAAGGAGTAGACTCCGTTTTCACACGTACCAATCAGATTAATAAGCATATTGTTAGAGGAGATTATGCATTGGGTGATTTACAAAACCCAGGCATTGTAATAGGCGCGGGTATCGAAAACGCAGTGGGTGCCGATGTTACAAAAGGTGGATTTCCTTTAACACTGTATACGCCAAACAAAGGCGCGGGTTTTGACGCCGTAGACGGCATGTTTGCTTTTAATGTAACAGGGAAGGGCGTGTTTGCGGTGCAACAAGAATTTGACAATAAATTTATTTTTACCAACCTCTCTTTTTTGCAATACATGCTTTCCATGACACCCAATCAGGTATCTGGGGTAGAAATTAAAATAAATGGCAGCCCCGAAAAAATAAAAGCAAAACTACAAGCAGCACTCGGTAAAAATTTTGTAGTAGAAACGCGCTACGAACAAAATAAAAATTTGTACGCAGTTATGCAAATGGAGAAGTGGGTGATTTACGGTATTTTAAGTTTGATTTTAATTGTGGCTGCATTTAACATGATTGGCGCACTCACCATGCTCGTGTTAGAAAAACAAAAAGACATTGCGGTGCTAAAAGCTATGGGATCAAGTGCATCACTCATTCAAAAAATATTTATTACAGAAGGGCTCGTGCTTGCTGGTGTTGGTACTTTTATTGGAACGGCGCTTGGCACCATTATTTGCTTACTGCAATTAAAATTTAAAATAATTACACTTGGCGGTGGCGGTAGTTTTATTATTGATTACTACCCTGTAAAATTAATGGCTACCGACTATGCATTGGTTGTTGCTACCATAGCAGTTATTGCACTACTAGCCGCGTGGATACCTGCTAAAAAAGCAAGCCAGCAATTATTGTCATTAAAGAGTTAGCAGTTTACTGTAGCGGGGCTAATTAGTAATCACCTAGGGTTTCTGGTAATTGAGAAAGCGCATCTGCAAGCTGTGCATCATTTGGTGCAATACCATGCCACTCATGCGTTCCTTCCATAAAACTAATGCCTTTGCCCATTTCTGTTTTCATTAAAATACAGATAGGTTTACCCTGACCCGTTAAAGATTTTGCTTTATCAAGGGTTGCAACAACGTCTTCCATATTGTTACCATCCATATCAATAACGGTCCAGTTAAATGCTTCAAATTTGGCACGTAAACTGTCAAGGTTCATTACTTTTTTGGTAGGGCCATCAATTTGTTGACCGTTAACGTCGATGGTTGCAATTAAATTATCACAATTGTTATGGGCAGCAAACATCACAGATTCCCAAATTTGTCCTTCTTGTAATTCACCATCGCCATGTAAACAATATACAAGCTTTGAATCGTTGTTTAATTTTTTAGAAAGCGCTGCGCCAATGGCAACACTCATACCTTGTCCTAAAGAGCCGCTCGCAATTCTCACACCTGGCAAATGCTCGTGTGTGGTAGGGTGACCTTGTAAACGGGTATTTAATTTTCTAAAGCTGCCAAGTTCGCTCACTTCAAAATAACCTGATCTTGCTAGCACCGAATAAAATACCGGTG
>JAOASV010000332.1 GCA_030158535.1 Sediminibacterium sp. | reverse complement strand
TGCCTCTACCGCTTTAAACGTAAAGTATTTTTGCATGAAATAACTGAAGGCAACCACAAAAACGGTAGTGGCTAATTTAGATGGTGTGGCATACCAACCCAAAACTTCTACAAAGAGTTTTAGAAAAATATAGTTTAAGATAAGGCAACCAAGTACCACTATAAAATAACGGAATAATTGCACTTTTTTAGCTACCGATGTTTCTTGGAAAACCACGTATCTGCTAAGGTAAAAACCTATTGGAAACGTTACCAAAAAGGCCGATAAAAAAGAGGCAATGTGGGGGCTAATGGTGAGCCAGCCAATATGCTGGGCCTCTTTATGAAACAAATAATTGTAGCTCACAAAAAACAGCCCGATATCCAAAACGGTATTAAAGCCACCACAAGCCGCATACCTAAAGGTTTGATGGGGCATGACGCGCCTAAAAAGCGGATAAAACAAATCTACTAGCTGTAAGATCCCTCCGCGGATATGTTCGTGCAGCTTTTGCATACTAGTGGACGAAGGTAGCCCTTAATTAATTACTTTTGCAACGGCCAAACAAATAGATATTCATGCATCTTGTAGATCAACTCAAAAAAGCAGCGTCAGAAGCCCTTTTTAGCTTATACCAGGTATCGGTACCTCCTAGTGCCATTTTAGTAAATGCCACTAAGCCAGAATTTGAGGGCAACTATACCGTTGTATTATTTGCTTTTGTAAAAGAATTAAAACTATCTCCGGATGCACTTGGCGAAGCGCTGGGTAATCATTTAGTACATACACACCCTCATTTATTTACCGCACACAATACCATCAAAGGATTTTTATATATTACGATTGCAGATGCTTTTTGGCATGGCTTTATTTATAACCAAACCGCTGGTCAAACAACTGTAGCCACTACTGGTAAAACAGTGATGGTAGAATACTCTTCACCTAATACCAATAAACCACTTCACCTTGGGCATTTACGCAACAACTTTTTAGGTTGGAGTATTGCAGCCATTTTAGAAGCGGCGGGTAATAAAGTGGTTAAAACTTGTATCGTTAATGACAGAGGTATTCATATTTGTAAGAGTATGAT
>JAOASV010000331.1 GCA_030158535.1 Sediminibacterium sp. | reverse complement strand
AAATTTTCCAGTGTTACAGAAGCGATAGGCACTTGCAACCCTTCTTTCACTTCTTTTAAATTGGGCTTAAAAAGCGTTACTCCTTTGTATGCTAAGAAATTATTTTTTTTAGGATCCACCGACATCACAATATTTCGTGCTGCACAAACAGCAATAGCTGCCTCAATAAATGTTGGCGTTAAAACCCCTTTATCATAATCTTCAAAAATAACAACATCTGGATTTTTTGCATCTAGGCAAGCAACAAATTTTTGGAGCAATACTGCTTCAATATCAGTACTGATAGGCGTTGTAATTTCTGCATCAAGGCGCATCATTTGCTGATTGCGACTCATTACACGCGTTTTATTGGTAGTAATGCGGGATGCATGTGTAAGTAAATAACTGGTGTCAATATGCTCTGCTTCAAATAACGATTGAAGTAAAGCACCATCTGTGTCTGAACCAATTACGGATACGATGGTTGTTTGAGCTCCCAGTGCAACTGTGTTTAAAGCTACATTGGCAGCACCACCTACGCGGTGTTCTTTACGCTGAAGTGCCACTACCGGCACGGGCGCTTCTGGAGATATACGGTCTACCTGACCCCACCAATAGGTATCAAGCATAACATCTCCAATGATTACAACTTTTAGCTTGCTAAAGTCTATGAAAAGTTGGTCAAAATTTGTCATGTTTATTTTTTATTACTTCGCACTGCAAGGTAATACAAAGGAATGCCTAATAGTGCAATTATGAGCCCAGGCCATGTAAAATTAGGCTTATAAATGATCAATAATACACAAAACAGGGTTCCCATTAAAACATAGATAGCCGGTAAAACAGGATAACCTACCGCTTTATAAGGACGATCCATTTCTGGACGTTTTTTGCGTAAAATAAAGATGCCTATAATGGTTAATACATAAAATATCACCACAATAAATGAAACCATATCTAATAGGTCGCCATATTTACCACTTAAGCATAAAAGTGCCGCTACTACACACTGTGCCCATAAGGCCCACTCTGGTACTGCATTTTTATTAAGTGTAGATGCTTTCTTAAAAAACAAACCATCTTGTGCCATGGTGTAATACACCCTTGCACCAGCTAATATTAAACCGTTGTTACAGCCAAACGTAGAAATCATAATCATAACTGCAATAACATAGGTTCCAATATTTCCAAAAATAGCATTCGCTGAAGATACGGCTACCCTGTCTGCGGGTGCGTGTGCAATATCATTTAATGGAAGTACACTGATATACATGAGGTTAGCTGAAACATAAATAATGGTAACAATGAGTGTACCTAAAAATAAGCTGAGTCCAATATTGCGTTTTGGATTTTTAATTTCTCCTGCAATAAAAGTTACGTTATTCCATGCGTCACTACTAAAAATGGAACCCACCATAGAAGCCGCGATGGCGCCAAAAATAGCAAGGCCAATAACGGGTGTAGTACTATTGTCTACAGCAATGGTTTTCATAGACCATGCGTCCTGCCAATTGGCATTCCAAATTTCTGATTTAGCGGCCAGTAAAAACCCAAAGCCGATGAGTCCAAAAAGAGAAACAAGTTTGGTTACTGTAAAAGTGGTTTGAATAAGCTTACCACCCTGTACCCCTTTGGTATTGATATAGGTTAATAAAATAATGATGGCGATGGAAACCAGCTGTGCCGGATAAATTTTTAGTACCCCAACCTGAAAAATAATATTAGCATCCGTCATTTCGAGAGCCGGAAAAAAGTAGCCCGCAAATTTGCTAAATGCAACACCCACGGCTGCGATGGTTCCTGTTTGAATTACTGAAAAAAAGCTCCAACCATATAAAAAACCAAGTAGTGGATTGTAAGACTCTTTTAAGTACACGTACTGACCTCCTGCTTTTGGGAACATGGCACTTAGCTCGCCATAACTTAAAGCCGCTGTTAGCGTCATAAAGCCTGTAATAAGCCACACTGCTACTAACCAGCCTGCCGAGCCCACATTGCGGGTAATATCGGCACTTACAATAAAGATACCAGAACCAATCATGCTACCAGCCACAATCATGGTGGCGTCCAGTAACCCTAATGATGGTTTAAAATCAGTTGTAGTTGTACTCATAAAAAAAAGTTCTGTTGGTTAAAACAGAACTTCAAGATAATTAAAAAAAATAAGAAAGTAGACCCCTATTTTTTTGCTTTATACAATTCATTTAAACCTTTTACGAGGTCTGCAGTAATATCGTAAGCAGTGTCTTTGTAGTACATAGAAAGCATATCTGAATTGTTACCCAAAATAAAGGCGTAACCTTTAGCTTTATTGTATTCAGCTAAATAATCTGTAATTTTTTTCTTTACGTCTTGTAATTTTTTCATGCTTTCATCTTGCATTTCATTATTCATCATTTGCTCTTTGCTCTTGAATGTTTTATCCATTTGCTGAAGCTCTTGTTGTCTAGCATTTACTTCTGCTTCTGTCATTCGCTGACCATTTTTTTGCAACTCCTGGTATTTTGCAGCAAACACTTCTTTTAATTGATTGAGCTCATTGTTATTTTGTTGCGCTTTTGCTTGAATAGAATTACTTACTTCTTTATAGTAATTAAACTGAGATTCTACTGAGTCGATTTCGAAATAAGCGATTCTAAAATCACCAGCTGCTACTGATTTAGAACCAGTTGCTACCGCAGACTTGCTGCCACTAAACTGAAAATAAAATAAAACTGCAACAGCAATTCCTAAAACAACATTTATAACGGTATTTATATTTTCATGATACTAATTTATACATTTTATCTATTAAAAAGTAAAAGTAGGAAGTGTTGGCTTCCTACTTTTACAAATATACTAAGTCTATAAAATATTATTCTTCTTCATCAAAGCTCATCGCTTCTCTGGTAGTTGCTAATACTTCATATTCTTCTTTGCTTCCTACAATCATGTTCTCGAACTCTTTTTGTCCGGTACCTGCAGGAATCAAATGACCTGTAATTACATTTTCTTTAAGACCTAACATCAAGTCTTTTTTACCTTGTATTGCCGCTTGGCTTAATA
This sequence comes from Sediminibacterium sp., assembly GCA_030158535.1. Lineage (GTDB taxonomy): Bacteria > Bacteroidota > Bacteroidia > Chitinophagales > Chitinophagaceae > Sediminibacterium. Next base: position 1,625 of record JAOASV010000331.1, on the reverse strand, counting down.
CTTTGGTTGTTTCTTGGAACGAAGCCGCAGAGATCCAACTTCTAACACCAAGAGACGCTTTGGTAATACCCAGTAAAACTGGTGTAGCGGTTGCAGGTTTTGCATCACGCACTTCCACTAGTTTTCTGTCCGAACGACGTAGAATTGAATTCTCTTCGCGTAGTTCTCTTAATGTTATGATTTGACCAGCTTTGTACGTTGCACTTTCGCCAGCTTCTGTAACTACTTTTTTGTCGTAGATACGGTCATTTTCTTCGATAAAGTCAAATCTATCTTCAAGATCCTCCTCTAAGAATTTAGTATCACCAGCATCTACAATTTCAACCTTCTTCATCATCTGACGTACAATCACTTCTACGTGCTTGTCATTGATTTTTACACCTTGTAAACGGTATACCTCTTGGATTTCATTTACAACGTACTCTTGTACTGCAAATGGTCCTTTAATAGCGAGGATTGCCGCAGGTGCAATTTGTCCATCAGACATTGGCGTACCCGCTTTAACGAAGTCACCATCTTGAACTAGGATTTGACGCGTAAGAGGTACTAAGTACTTCTTAATCATGCCATCTTTAGATTCAACAATGATTTCTCTGTTACCACGCTTAACGCTACCAAATGCAACCACACCATCGATTTCGCAAACAATCGCAGGGTTACCTGGATTTCTTGCTTCAAATAATTCAGTTACACGTGGAAGACCTCCCGTGATATCGCGGAGCTTACCTAAAATACGAGGAATTTTAACCATCACAAATCCAGCTTTTACTTCGTCGCCTTCTTCTACAGCGATGTGAGATCCTACTGGTAAGTTGTAATGTTTGTTGTCTTTTCCTTCTACAATGATAGTAGGTATTTTGGTTTTATCTTTTGTTTCAATAACCACTTTTTCACGGTGACCTGTTTGCTCATCGGCCTCATCACGGTAAGTAATACCTTCGAGAACGTTGTCAAATTTGATCTTACCGTTTTGCTCAGCAACGATAACGTTGTTGAATGGATCCCAAGTACAAATCACATCACCTTTCTTCACTTCTTGGCCATCTTTTACATTTAAAGTAGCACCATAAGGAACGTTGTTGGTAATCATTAGACGGTCGTTTTTAACGTCCATGATTCTTACCTCACCAGTACGTCCAATAACAATTTTAGCTTTTTTGCCTTCGTTGTTTACTGACTCTACTGTACGTAATCCGTCAAACTGAATGGTACCATCAAACTTAGCTACGAGTGTAGATTCGATAGAAGCAGATCCTGCCACACCACCTACGTGGAACGTACGAAGTGTAAGCTGTGTACCTGGTTCACCAATTGATTGCGCTGCAATAATACCTACTGCGTCACCACGTTGTGCGAGGTAACCAGTTGCTAAGTTTTTACCATAACATTTTACGCAAACACCACGCTTACTTTCGCAAGTAAGTACAGAACGAATCTCTACAGATTCGATACCTGCCTCATCAATTTCTTTAGCAACATCAGATGAAATTTCTTCGCCTGCATTGATAATTAATTGTTCCGTAACTGGATGGTAAACATTATGTAATGAAGTACGACCTTCAATTCTATCTGCTAATGCTTCAATAACATCTTCATTGTCTTTTAGTGCAGATGTAGCAATACCT
>JAOASV010000330.1:4096-4652 GCA_030158535.1 Sediminibacterium sp. | reverse complement strand
CCTTTTGCACAGCTGGCCGCTAGTTTGCAAGTGCTGGATCAGTATTTAAAAAGTTATGGATGTGCGCCTTCTAAACTCATACAGCAACCTTTGCTTGCACTTACTTCGCCATTACCGCCCGCAGCTTTTGAGCAGTTGGCAGCGCAGTATGTAAATAAAATAGCACAACCATTTTTTGAACTCAGTACCGTTACACTCATTCGCAAAGAGCACGCACTGGACAAGGGTAAACAGGTAAGCGTTTTTGGGCTACAAACTTTATAAGCAAATTTGGGGTTTGCATACTAAGTTCTATTTTCGTTGTAAATCAATTTTCCTATGGAGTCAGTGATTAACGGAATAGAAACTTTATTTACCTCAATCAGAGGCACTGCAGCTACCAGGGTAGAAAAATTACCACAAAGTGGGAGTGACCGTATATATTTTAGAATATACGAAGGAAGCAAAACCTATATCGCTACCTACAACCTCAATCAAAAAGAGACAAAAACATTTATACATTTTAGTAAGCACTTTAAAGCAGCGGGGCTTCCTGTACCGGAAGTGCTTGCTGTAA
>JAOASV010000330.1:0-4086 GCA_030158535.1 Sediminibacterium sp. | reverse complement strand
CTGTAAATGGTGATGATACTATTTACATTCAAGAAGATTTAGGTACTGAGTCGTTACTCAATCAAATTGAAAAAGAAGGACACTCTTCAAATGTATATGCGCTTTTTCAAAAAAGTTTAGCGGCACTTGCGCGCATGCAAATTAAAGGGGACGAAGGCTTTAATTACAATTGGTGTATCACTGCAAAAGAGTTTGGTAAGCAGGCTATTTTAAGTGATTTGTTGTATTTCAAATATTACTTTTTAGATACGCTTCAACTCCCTTACGATAAGCAGGCTATGCTTGAAGATTTTGAAGCATTAAGTACCTATCTCACCCATACGCAGCATAAGTATTTTATGTTCCGTGATTTTCAGAGTAGAAATATTATTGTCAATCAAAATGAAGTGCAGTTCATCGATTTTCAGGGGGGTATGAAAGGCGCTTTACAATACGATGTGGCTTCATTATTGTGGCAAGCAAAAGCAGAATTAAGTGAACAATGGAAAGATGAATTGCTTGCTTATTATATGGATCAGGTGGATGGTTTATTACAAGAACCCGTTGACCGTATCACGTTTGAAAGTCAGTACAATGGATATGTATTAATAAGACTCTTGCAAGTAATGGGCGCTTATGGATTTAGAGGGTTGTTTGAACGCAAGGCGCACTTTTTAGCAAGTATTCCACTAGCTATGCGCAACCTTCAATTCTTTATTGAAAATAAGCGTGTAGGTATTGTTACACCCGAATTTGACCGGGTATTAAAAATTGTGATGTCTGATGAAATGATTGCACGTTTTGAACCAACGCAAGCTAACGAGTCTACACCACTGATTGTTTCTGTAAACAGTTTTAGTTATAAAAAAGGATTCCCGGTAGATGATTCTGAAAATGGCGGTGGCTTTATGTTTGACATGCGCGGTATTTTAAATCCGGGTCGTTTTGATGATTATAAAAAACTATCAGGCCTCGATAAACCGGTGCAAGACTTTTTAGAACAGCGTACAAAAATGAACGAGTATTTAAATAGTGTTTGGGATTTAATTGATATTACGGTAGAGGATTATTTAAAACGCGGCTTTCAAAATTTGCAAATCAATTTTGGATGCACGGGCGGACAGCACCGTAGTGTATATGCGGCTGAGCAAACAGCAAGACATCTTCGTAATAAATACAAGATAACTACACAGCTTTCTCATACCAATAAAGCCAACTGGGTAAAATAATTTTTATGAAGGCAATGATTCTAGCGGCAGGACTGGGTACAAGGTTAAAACCCTTTACAGATAAGCACCCCAAGGCGCTAGCCATGGTTAATGGGAAGTCATTGCTACAGCGTAATATTGAGTATTTACAAAAAATTGGCATCACCGAAGTACTGGTAAATGTGCATCATTTTGCAGATCAAATTATAGATGCCGTTACCAATAGTAATGGATGGGGCTCTACCGTTACTATTTCTGACGAAACAGACGCCGTATTAGAAACGGGCGGTGGTTTAAAAAAAGCAGCTTGGTATTTTGGAAACGAAACCTCGTTTTTACTGATCAATGCCGATATACTTACCAATTTAGATTTAGATGCACTTGTTGCGCAACATACAAATACAGGGGCACTCGCTACCCTCGCTGTTTCTATCAGGGAGAGTAGTAGGTATTTCTTATTTGATGAAGCCGGTAAATTATGTGGCTGGAAAAATCAAAACACTGGCGAATATAAGCCCGCTCATTTAACGGATGATTCTACAAGTCACATGCAAACAAAGGCTTTTAGCGGTATTCAGGTAATTGATACCAAATTACTACCGCTGATGCAGCGTGAAGGAAAGTTTTCTATGGTGGACGTGTATTTAGACCTTTGTGCTACACATACTATTCTAGCATATGATCATACCGGCGCCACGCTCCTAGATGTAGGTAAGCCAGAAAGTTTAGCACTAGCGGCTACGCTTTTTGTGTAAGATTCAATCTCTTTTACATTCAACCACTTACGTTTATTTTTAGGTGGTTATTTTTTATTTGAAATAAATAATATAACTTATGTATTTTAAAGAATATATATAATCAGCACTTCAATGACGCATCCATCCACAACAGTAAGTATCGTAATTCCTTGTTACAATCATGGTCAGTATATTCAAGAAGCATTAGATAGTATTGATGTACAAAAAATAAACTACCCTATAGAAATCATCATTGTAGATGATGGCTCTTCAGATGCTGCTACACTTACAAAACTGGATGATTTAAAAGCGTTGAATTATAAGGTCATTCATCAAACCAATGGGGGGCCTGGTAAAGCGCGTAATGCCGGTATTCAAGCAGCTGTAGGAAAATACATTTTACCACTAGATGCGGATAATAAAATAAGTCCTGATTATATCAACAAAGCGGTTCCTATACTTGAAAAAAATCAGGCCGATATTGTATATGCTGCGCCACAATTTTTTGGGGATACTGACATTAAAAACCGTCAGTTTAAAGTGCGTCCATTTGATGATTTAGGACTTGTTACAGGCAACTGCGCAGACGCTTGTGCGGTTTTCAAAAAAGAGGTATGGGTTAAAAATGGTGGATACGACGAGGCCATGCCATCTTATGGTTTTGAAGATTGGGATTTTTGGATCAGCGCCTCAAAAAATAATTTTGCCTTTCATTTTATCAATGAAAAATTATATCACTACCGCATCCTGCATAATTCAATGATTTCAGTGTTTGATAACAAAGAAAGAACGGTTATCATTCACCGTTATTTAGCAAAAAAGCATGCAGCATTTTTTCTAGAAAAACTGGTAAAGATTACGTACATCAGAGAACGTTACTTTTATGATTTACTCCGTTTTCCAATAACCCCCATTATTTATTTATTATACTGGTTGGGTATACTTGAAAATACCACCAAAAGAGCTAAAAAGAAATATGCGCATTACGAGGTTTCGTAAGCGTAGTTGTAAAGATTGTTTTAGTGGCAACTAAATTGTTGCGTTATACTTTAATGTAAATTTTCTTTTTATCGAGCACATATACGATGCTCCAATAAAATGCAATCATACATACCGCGTAAAGTAAAGATCCATTGCGTAAGTCTTCAGAAATAGGTTTACACATATGATTCCAAAACCAAGGTAAAGCGCTTGTGGTGGTATGGCCTGGTTCTAAGCTTAAGTCTTCGAAACGCAGTAGTGCTAGTATTCTTGGCAAAAAGCCAGATAAGAAAAATATAAAGAGCGGGTTTTTCCCAAACACGTCAAAAAACTTGCTCCAAGCCCCTTTGATTTCTTTGAATTCAATCAAATAAATAAGCACGCTAATGGTTACAATGGCAAGACCAGTGGTGTACAAAACATAACTACTGGTCCATATTTTTTTATTGATCGGAAACACTAAATCCCAGCAAAGTCCTGCAACAATAAGCACCACGCCACTAATTAATAAGTTAGCAAGCATCTCGTAGGTTTTGCCTTTTTGTTGAATGTACTGCCCCACTAAAAATCCAAAAATAACTTGCACAATGCCGGTGAGTGTGCTGGTAATACCTTCCGGATCAAAAGCCACACCTTCGCCATGGTACATATGCGTTTCACCTAAAATCATTTTGTCTATGCCAGTTCCAAAATAGCCTGTCATACTATACGGATCACCAGGGGCGCCTAGGCTCGCTGTAATAAACCAGTATAGCAATAGTATAATACCACCAAGTACAAAAGCACCTTTTGTTTTTGTATAATAAACAATGATAGAAGCAAAAAAGTAAGAGAGTGCTATGCGTTGCAACACGCCCAAAATGCGCACGTTTTCCCACTTTTTAGCTACCAGTACACTGTCTTCCCATTTAATAAATGGGCTCCAATTTAAAAAGAGTCCAATACCAAATATGAGTAGGGTACGGGTCGTAATTTTTTTCCAAAACGCCGCCGCCTCACCTGCTTCAAATTTTGGCATCACAAAAGCCATGGCATTTCCTACCGCAAACAGGAAAAAAGGGAACACCAAATCGGTGGGGGTGCAGCCATGCCAAGGAGCATGTTTGAGGGGCCCATAAATATTTCCCCAGCTACCGGGGTTGTTTACTAGAATCATGAGCGCCACAGTGGCACCTCTAAAT
>JAOASV010000329.1 GCA_030158535.1 Sediminibacterium sp. | reverse complement strand
AGATGCTGCAACATGGAATACAGGTTTGTACGCGGATTTTCGTGGTAGAGTGTATGGTTCTTACAACATCTCTCAAGATGTGCAAGCAGATCAATTAAACGCTACCTTAGATTTTGGTAACAGAAATGGTAACCCGCACAGATGGGGAACTAGCTTCTTGTCTGATGATGGTGCTTTAAGTGGTGCTTGGCAGGGTTATTATTTTGCTTTAAGAAACATCAATACTTGTATTGCAGGTTTTGAAAACATTAAAACCGCCAATGCTACTGAGGCTACACAACTTAACAAATTCAAAGGTGATGCTTATTTAGCACGTGCTTACTACTATTCTGAGTTGATATTGCGTTTTGCAAAAGCTTATGATAAAGCAACAGCTGCTACAGATTTAGGTGTGCCATTGGTATTAGAATTTAATATCAATGCTAGACCAGCAAGAGCAACCGTACAAAAAGTATATGATCAGATTTTATCTGATATCGCTACTGCAAAATTAAACTTAGCCTCTACTCCAGGAACAGCGGGTGCTACAAGATTTACAATCGATGTTGCTACTGCTCTTGAAGCTCGTGTTCGTTTACACATGCAAGATTGGACAGGTGCTATGGCTGCAGCAAATACAATTATCACAAGTAATAGATATCCTTTGTTAAACACGCTGACCAATTTAAATAACATGTGGACCAACGATTTGGCTACAGAAGTTATTTTCAATTCAGCAGTAGTTAAACAAACAGAGTCTGCTAACACCAATTCTATTTATTTAGGATTTAACGGAGCTACTGGTAAGTTTACACCAGACTTTATTCCTACAGTAGACTTAGTTAATTTGTATGCTGCTTCTGATTTAAGAAGAAGTGTTTACTTAAAACAACTTCCAGTAATTGTGCAGGGTGTTAACTACCCAACTATGTGGTGTGTAAATAAATTCCCTGGTAACCCAGCATTGTTTACTGGTGCTTTCACCAACTACCAACATGCACCTAAGGTATTCCGTGCTGCAGAGCAGTTCTTGATTTACGCAGAAGCTGCTGCTAACGCAGGTGGTGCTAGTGAAGCGCTTGCTTTAACTACACTAAATAC
>JAOASV010000328.1 GCA_030158535.1 Sediminibacterium sp. | reverse complement strand
ACGCTACGCTCTGCGTCTTTTCCTTCACTAATACTAAAGGGGCTACAATTTAAAAAAGTATTGTTGGCAATAACGGCGTCTCTTACAGGAAGATATCTGTTGGCTGGTGAATTAAATACACCGGCCATAATTGCAAGGGGTGATCTAAAACCTTGGCCTTTGCAATGGCTCATAAAATTATTTACAATCCAATTGCCTTCATTGATAACCCTTACGCCACCTGTCCCTTCTTTATCGTTTCCGTAAAATAAATTTCCTTCTACGGTATTGTCATTGCCGTGTCTTAAAACAACAGCGCCCTGACATTCTTTAAATACATTGCCCACCACTTTATTACCGCATGATTTGATAGAAACAATTTCTGTTTCACCATCGCAATATTCAAAAAAGTTATTTTTAATGCTGGTGTTACTATAAAATGTACAGTGTTGTGAAACGCCAACTCGGATCATTTCTCCAGCATTGCTACCAAGCGGTTTTCTGATTCCAAAATAGTTGCTATCAATGCTGTGGTTATTGATTCTGCTTCTATCGTCATCTAATAATACGGCAACTAGTACACCCAAATTTGTTTTGTTGGTAAAGTTTGAGTGGTCTACTCGGTTATTTTTTCCGGACATTGTAAGCCAGTGGTTTTCGTCTAGTCTTAAGGGGTTATTAAAACCTTGGATGCTAGAATTTGTAATTCTTGAATTTTTGGCCACATCTTTTCCATGTCTAAACTGCCAAACATGATTTTTGCCGGCATAACCGTCTTTAAAAACAACGCCATTTACAGTAATGTAGTTGCCTATTATGTGTAAGTAGCTGTTGCCTGTAAAGTGCACGCTACCGGGCATTTGGGCCATAAAAACAATGGGCTGATCCGCAGTTCCTTTGGCACTAATAATTAGTTTACAATTGTTGTATACACCTTTTTGGATAAGTAGGGTGTCGCCAGGTTTTGCTTGTATGCCAGCTTCAATAATTGCAGCTGTGGAACCAATAACAATTTTGTGCGCATTGGCCTGAAGTGCGGTGGTGAAAACCAAAAGCCAAATTATTTTTTTCATAAACTAGTTTTAAATTCTTTTAGAAGAGGTTCTTACAA
>JAOASV010000327.1 GCA_030158535.1 Sediminibacterium sp. | reverse complement strand
ACCCAGATAGGTTTTTTGGAGGGATAGCTTTATTTAAAGCAGGTAAGGCTCAAAATCTTGTATTTACAGGAGGTAAAATGCCATGGGATAAAACAAAGAAAACGGAGGGAGCAGTGTTAAAGGAGTATGCTATTTCAAATGGCATACCATCCGAAAAGATATTTGTAACCAAAGATGTGGAGAATACAGCAGACGAAGCAGTGGCTGTAAAAGAACTAATAAGCCCAAGGAAAAGAATCATACTTGTAACATCGGCTTATCATATGTATAGAGCAAAGAAGCTCTTTGAAAATCAAGGATTTATTGTTATTCCTTATAAAGTAGATTATAAAGCAGCGGGAGATTCAACATTAACTATAATGGACTTTTTACCTAATGTTGGAAACTTAGGAATGACAGAAAATGGAATTAGAGAAATTATAGGAAGAATTTTCTATATAATATTTCTGTAAATTAAAAGTGCACCTTCCAGGCAATCCATTGCCGCATGAATGTCTTTTTCGTTTAAGACATAAGCCAATCTTATTTCATGTTTACCAAGGCCGACCGTCGAATAAAAGCCACTTGCCGGAGCTAGCATTATAGTAGCATTGTCTTTTCTAAAATCAGTTAACAACCATTTACAAAAGTCCTCTGTATCAGTTACTGGCAATTTAGCCATAACATAAAAAGCGCCTTGCGGAATTTGGCAATAAACGCCATCCATTTTTAAAAGTCGTTCAACTAATACATCCCTTCTTTTTTTATATTCGGCACGAGTGGCTTCAAAATAATTAGCCGGCAAACTCAATGCCGCTTCAGCAGCTATTTGTTCTAGTGTAGGCGGACTTAATCTTGATTGTGAAAACTTCATCACGGCTTCAATTACTTCCTTGTTTTTGGTCACTAAAGCACCAATACGTGCCCCGCAAGCCGAGTACTTTTTAGAAAAAGTGTCAATCATGATGACCCGATCCTCAACACCTTCAAGGGTTAAAGTACTTTTCACATTTCCATCATAGGAAAATTCAGTGTAGGCCTCATCAGAAAATAGATACAAATCCTTTTCCTTGATTAAATCTCTAATCTGCAATAATTCAGTTTCACTGTATACATA
>JAOASV010000326.1 GCA_030158535.1 Sediminibacterium sp. | reverse complement strand
AAATCAATGAATTAATGATTTACGTTTATTTGAATATAGGAATTGGCCGTCTGGACCACACTAATCCTAAATCAATTGATAATTAAGCAACTTCGTATTCTAATTTTAAAGGAGAGTGTTCGTTTTTAGAAGCAGCTAGCACTTCTATAGCTACCACCTCTCCATCAATTGAATAATCAATTATTACCCCGTTTTTTTCATCAGACTCACTAATTTTTAAATCATTTAGCCTAATATATAAAATATCTGTTTCCTTATCGTATTTAAGTTTCATATAGTCTATTTAATATACTTACCAAGTTTTGTAGTAAGGTATACAGTTTTAATTAAAGCTGGGTTTTGATTCCCATTAATAAATACTCGCACTAAGTATTTAATACCTATGCTACTAACAAATAACTTTTGATAAACAATTTGATTATTTTCCAATTCAAAAATTTCATCCGGGCTTTCAAGCACATTTAATACATCAGCCTGCTCAATATTACGATTTGCAATTTGTTCTGATGCGTGCTTTGAAAAGATAAATTTCATTTAACTATCAGCCCCCATCCCAACCACTTTCCCACCCATATCAAGTTTCTCAAACACACTATTGTTGCTCACAAACTCCGGCACCATTTCTTTCATCTTAGCAACCAGGTACATATCACTTTCTTCGGAACTTATAAGAGTAACAAGATCATTAAAATGTTTAGACACTTCTACAAACTCAACCTCACGCACTTTAGCAATCATAATTTTATCGTGGTAGGTATTGCCTGTGTTTTCGCCATCGTTTAAAAGCTCTTCATACAGTTTTTCGCCAGGGCGTAGGCCGCTGTATACAATATCAATATCAATATTAGGGATAAGGCCATATAAACGAATCATTTTTTTAGCAAGATCGGCAATGGCAACTGGTTGCCCCATATCAAACACAAATATTTCACCACCATTACCCATGCTACCTGCTTCGAGTACCAATTGGCAAGCTTCCGGAATTGTCATAAAATAACGTGTAATATTTGGATGCGTTACCGTAATGGGCCCACCCTTTTCTATTTGTTGCTTAAACCTATTTATAACAGATCCATTAGACCCAAGTACATTACCAAAACGAGTAGTAATATATTTGGTGTTAGTATGATGTTTACTAAGCCCTTGTACATAAATTTCGGCAAGACGTTTACTAGCACCCATTACATTGGTAGGGTTAACAGCTTTATCGGTACTAACCATTACAAAACGCTCTACACCATATTCGTTAGCCAAGTTTGCAATAAGTTGAGTTCCTAATACATTGTTACGTACCGCCTCGGTTGGGCAAAGCTCCATCATAGGTACATGCTTGTAAGCAGCTGCATGATACACATAGTGCGGCTTAAAACTAGTAAACAACTGGCGCATACGTGCCTCATTGGTAATACTAGCGAGGTAGGAAACACAATTAACCGTTTTACCCGTTTCTTGTAACTCAAGTTCTAGGGTATGGAGTGGTGTTTCGGCCTGATCACACAATACAATAAGCTCGGGGCTATAATGCATGAGTTGTCTAACAATTTCTGACCCAATAGATCCGGCAGCACCAGTTACAAGTACACGTTTGCCTTTTATTTGAGCGCGTATTTGGTTGTTGTTAATATGAATTGGGTCGCGCTCCAATAACTCCTCAATATTAATAGAACGTAATTGGCGGCTAGAAAAACTACCCTCGGTCCAATTGCTATAAGCCGGAACCACTAGTACTTTAATGTCGTGGTTTAAACAAAAATCTACGAGTTCGTTTTTACGTTTTGCAGTAATGGTAAAGGAGGCAATAATAAGTTCATCAATAGGTTCCTCTGCAGCTAAAGCAGCAAGGTCACTAAAACTAATAATGCGCGCACCATCCAGTGCCTTTTTTGTTTTTTTACGATCATCATCCACAAAGGCTAATATGCTAATATGATTTTGACCATCATGCTCCAATACTCTTTTAGTTGCAACACCGGCTTCGCCAGCGCCAAAAATAACCACCGTTTTGCGTTTCATTTTATAAGAACGTAAATACGCAAAACCAAATTTAATAGCTACCCTATAGGTTAAGAGTGCTAAAAAGCTAAACGTAGCATATACAATAATAACTACGTTATTAAGTACTAAATCGTTTTGTATGGGGCTACTAATAATTGAGATCAAATATAATACCACACTAGACACCAATACCGATACTGCTATACGAAGTGCATCTTGCATACCTGTATAGCGTACAATACCCGCATAGGTTTTAATGGTTGTAAATACAAAAGCATTTACAATAAGCATAATAGCAACCGTAGTAAATAAACTTTCCCAATTAACCCCAACAAGCGTTAAATTTTGCTTTACAATAAAAGCAAGTAATAATGCCGTTGTGGTAACCCCCAGGTCAATAACAAATATGATCCAGCGAGGAACAATATTTATTTTATTAAGCATAAATTGTTTTTTGCGTGTAAACATAATAGTGGGGGCGCTATTAGTTAATTTATATAAAGTTTAATCTGCCAAGATACCTGCAAATAATTTTTTAAATACCAAAATAAGTGCCGTTAAAAATCCAGCTAAAAAACCACCGAGTATTAACGACTTTAATTTACCAACCTTTTCTTTTTTAAGCGGAAGTATAGGCTTATCTATTACCTGAATAAGTGGTGTTTCTTTACGAAGGCTCACTTTTGCCATTTCTAAATTGGTAACCAGTTGCGTTAGTATAGCAGTATTAGCCTGCACATCTACCTGACGGCGCGTACCCGGTGTTTTACGCACCATCATGGCAGGATTTAAACCAAATGTATTATCGGCGGCAGCGGCAACACCTGTAATAGCGCCATTAAGCTCGGCTCTAATACTATCGGTTTGGTGTTGGAGTATCTCCATGTTTTGCCTAGCCTTTTTACTTTTAATTTCTATGTAGTAACTAGATACTTCTTGCGCAATACTTTCGGTAAAGGCCTTACTAAAAAGCTCATCGGTACTTTTTACTTCAATACTTATAATAGATATTTTTTTATCTTTTTGCGCAACACTTAAAAGTCCGTTGGCTCCAGCAATAGAAGCGTATAAATTTCCTAAAATACTATCTTGTTGGAGTGTGTATTTAGAGCCTGTCTCTTATACACATCTCGCAATATTTTTTAGTGCTGGCTTTTCTGACCAGTTTTTATTGAGCTCATTAAAATTAATAAAGTACTGAGCCAAGCTTTGTGTTTTTCCATTAACAGAGATAGGATTAAGTAAAGCCTTTTCAACAATGTTGCGGCTTTTCATAAGTTCCAAAAGGTTTGCTCCAGTAAATGCGCCACCAGCACTACCACCTAAATCGATACCTAAACTACTAGCAAGGCCAAGTGCACCAGAGAGTCCGCCACCGCCAGATTTTTCGTCTTCTAATGCAAAACTTAAACTAGCCGTGTAGGTAGCTTTTTGAGTAAAAGCATAACCCACACCAATGGCACCGCCAATAATACCAGCAGCTACCAGTACCAACCATTTAGAGATTAAAAAACGGTACCAATCTTTTATTTTTAAGATGAGTTCTTTTAAAGAAATTTCATCCTCGGCTATATTTTGTATATCGTTTGTGTTTTGTTGCATGGGGGATACTTTATAATCTTAACAGGGCTATAATTAAACCAGCAAGTGATGCTATCGAGCTACTAATACCTATAAGCTCACCAGTACTTACCTTTTTACCCTCGGCCTTTTTAGGCACTATAATTTCTGACCCTGGTTTTACTTTGGGTCTGAACGTAAAAAATAAAAACTTACTAGATCTAGCAGCTTCGCCATTGGCATAAACTATATAAGCTTTGCGTTTAATAGCATCGGCACTAAAACCACCAGCCGTAGTTATATAATTACCAAAACTATTGCTTTTACTATATGGCACCTGCGTAGTAAGTAATACCGCTCCACCTACTTTAATTTGCCCGTCGTATTTAGGAATAAAAATTTCGTCACCAACTTTTAAAACTATGTCTTCTTCAGAACCTGGGTTATTTAAAATTTTATCTAAATTAAGTGGCACCTTAATATATGCTGTGTTCTTTTGTGCTTCTAATTGAGCAAGCCCACTAGAATCTTTTAATATTTTTTGCGCGCGCTCAATCGCTTCTTCCTCGCGCTTTTTTTCTTCGGCTGTTTTATTGTGCACAAGGTATGCGCCTTCAATAAACGCATCGGCGGTGTAACCACCTGCACGTTTTAAAATGGCACTTACACGCTCGTTCCGCGCACTTAATGCATAAGGGCCAGGGTATTGTACTTGACCAGATATACGTACCGATTCTGGTAATGTATAACCCGCCTTTCTTTTAACAGTAATCACATCAAAAGGTGTAAGCTTAATACTTGCAGCTGCGGTGCTAATATCACCATCAACCTCGGTACTAATAATTTCGGCGGCTCTAAAATCTTTTTGCTCGATACTGTCACGCTTAATTAAACGAGCAATTTCAATACTTTTAAATGCAGCATCGGTAAAACCACCTGCTTGCAAAATCAAATCTTTTAATGTAAGGCCTTGTGTAAACTCAAAAGAACCTGGCTTACGTATTTCACCTTGTATGTATACGTTTAAAGAATCTCTTAAATCTAGTTTAGAAGTAATGATCACTTCATCTTCTCTATTAAGTAAAATGTTATTAGAAGCGTCACCAATGAGTGCTTTTGCTACGTCAAAACTTACCACCGATCTAGTAAGGTCTTCTTGCAAACGAATAATTTGTGCACGGCCGGTGTAAGCG
>JAOASV010000325.1 GCA_030158535.1 Sediminibacterium sp. | reverse complement strand
GGACATCTTAATTTAAAAGCTTTGCTTTTATTGTCCAATATGTAAATGAGTGAGAATTCAGAAGATTGATAAAATCTCGAAGAAGCTAGTGTAGTGCCGGCAGCCATGTCATAGGTAAAGCCTGCTCTAATATGATTCCATTCGAGTCCAACGTATGGAATCATGCTTTCTTTTACTCTACTCCAAAGCCCTGCATATAGTTCAAGTCCATTCTCTGTTCCCAAATAATAACTGAAGGCACCACCTACTAAAAGTTCGTTGGTCTCACCTTGTTTTTGATATTGAAAGCTGGTATGAAGTGATGCTGCGTCCGATAAAGCAAAATAAGCACCGCCATGAATATTAATCCTGCTATTTGTAAAATAGGTTGGCGTAATAAAGCCTACCGTAGGTTTTGCAAAATGATAATAAGAAGCGCCTACATAAAATATATTATTGTCTGAAGTTGAGCCTGTATATAAAATGCCTGCATTAATATCAGTGGTGTTTTTTGTGAAATTATTTCCTAAAATCATTTCTGCAGAAGTACCCGTAAATCCTCCAGCAGTCAATTGATCTTCAAAATTTGCTTTTAATGGATCAAAGCGGTACATACTATAATTTACTTGAAAACCAAGTGCAATAGAATGATTGGCGTTTTCATCAAGTGCTTTACTATAACTAACAGAAGCTGCAATATTATTATCATTCAGTAATTTATTGCCACTCTGATCTGATAATATTAATATTCCAACACTTAACTTATCGTCTTCCTTAATATATTTTTTTAAAATCGGTGCATCTAATGATAGTGTTTTAGTCGCGTAGGGATTATTAAATTCAGGCAACTGTGTTCTACTATTTAAAGCAGCACGTAGTGATCCACTAAAATTTCCGGTGTTGGCAGGATTGATGGTTAATGGAGACGCAAAAAATTGCGAAAAGTGTGGATCCTGTGCATAGGAATATCCATGAACAAGTAACACGGCAATAAATAATACTAATTTTTTCATGCTACTTATCTTACAACGCTAATATTACCTTTATGAATTTCTAATTCACCAGTTAAAAGTTCTATAACTATTTGATATACATAAGTACCTTGTGCCACTAGCTGTCCATTATAATAACCATTCCATCCAAAACTGATATCGTTGGTTTTACCATTTGTTTTTTCAAACATTTTTTGACCCCACCTATTAAATACCTGAAACTGTTTTACCTGTTTTACATCCTTACCGGCTATCACATAAAACACATCATTTAAACCATCGCCATTAGGTGAAAAAGCATTGGGAAGTGCAATATGTGATCTATGATATGCATTTACCTGAAGCGTGGCAGAGTCTTTACAAAAAAGTGCTGTGGTTCCAACAATCTTTAATATGGTATTGGTGTTAGTTGTTAATACTGGTGTTAAACAGTTAGTACAACTCAGTCCTGCAGGTGGTGTCCAAACAATAGAGGTTGCTTTATCGCCACTATTAATAGGGAGTAAAGTAGTTGGATCACCACGGTATACATCTATTAGTGTAGGATTAAAACGAATTGAAAATGGAACATACGCTACGCTTGTTTTGTTGTTTGCTGTAATATTTTCAAAAGGTGTGAGTCCACTATTTACATAAGCCACTACACTTGTTACATTTTGATTACGGACAAAATGCGTAATGGTTGCGCAGTTTCCCGCAAACGATTGACTTGCAGGAATCCATCCTGAGCCCAAAAATTTACTAGTAGGAAGTGTGCTATCGCTATCAAAATACCTGATTTGAGTAGCCTGATATAAACTGGTGTACTGATTATCTAAACACACCGTACTCGTTATTTGTAAACTATCGGTTTTATAACAACGTACGATTAAATTATTGATAGATATATCAACCGGAAACACTTTAATGTTTGCGAATGTTGAATCTTCGCAACCAAATATACTGATAGCGCTTGCTTTAACTAGGGTTGTATCAATAACAGATAATACCGGGTTTGAACAAGTAGTACAGCTTAATAAGCCTTTACTAGATGACCATTTAATAGACGCTAATTTATCAGGCGATGTACTGTCTTTGATAACAAGCGCTGTATTCACTAATACCGTTGTATCATTTGGAATAACAAATAACCTGAATTTAAAATCTTTTCTACTTGTTCTATTATTACTTTCATTCAATTCTATAACACTATTTTCTTCATCAAATACAAGTGTAATAGAATCTAAATTTAAACGTGGCGATTTTACAATATGAGTATAAACTTTTTCGCACTTACCAAATATGGCTTGATCCGTAGCAAAACTATTCAGCATTTTTATTGGACCTGGAACAGCTGGATAACGGTCATAAAAATTAACGGAAACACCTGCTGGTATGGTGTCATAGCCGTTATTGCGAACACCAAATACCACCCTTACACTATCGTTTTTATAACAACTAACACTATAAATATTAATTTGTCCATCAGCTGCCGGATTGTTTACTTGTAAAGTATATGTTGGAGAATTGCTTACACAAGCACCTGCACTTGCTACAAGTCTAATGGTATAATTACCGGGCTTTAAAAAATCGTATAACAAATCTGTGTTGGTAGATACCATTTGTTCGTTGGCACCTAATTCATCAGATACGAACCAGTTATAGGCAGTGGCGCCGTAAGATTTATTTAAAAAAGTTACAGGGTCTTTGTATACACCCGCCGCAGATGCAATGATTCTTTTGTCTGGCGAAAACCTTGCATCAACGCCGCAATTAACAATCACATTAGCCGTATACGTACTGTAACAACTTGCTGCCGCTGTAAATGCTTTTAATACTATTTTGTAAGTTCCAGTTGCAGAAAAAGTATTTGAATAATTATTACTAGTACTAACAAGTGTACCATCTAGATACCATTCGTATGTGAGTGCTCCAACACTTGTATTGATAAAATTTACGGTGCTACCAACTATAGGATGTGGATTTGCATCAAAATTAAAACTGGCGGCTACATTGTCTGAACAAGGTGCAGCACAACCATCACTGGTTAATAAACTTCCACCATTAAATACGTTTAAAAATGCCATCATACGGTCGGCCTGACCTTGTGTAAACACAGATGGGCAAGGACTTCCATAGTCCATAAAGTTTGAAATATTATCTGGCTCATCTATAGTAAATGGACCAGAAATGGTATCCGTATTACATGAATTTTCTGGTGAAGTACATGAAGAACTCTTTATACTTCTATCAGGCGGCGTATCACACACCAAATCACCATCGGTGGTGCAATCATTGTTTACACAATTGGTGCCCTGAAAAGTATGCAAGAGCGATAAGTAATGTCCCATCTCATGCGCAACGAGTGGTGTACTCAAACTACTTACTACAAGTCCACCACCTGCGCTAGCATAACCACCATAGCCCATGCGTTCCCATTTACCACATTCAAAAACACTCGGTTGAATTTCACCTTGTATCGAATTCACCAACCAAATATTTGCATACTTAGACGGATCCCAATTTGATAGTGCACCAAGCTTTCCACTTTCCAGGTCTACATCTATATTTTGATAATAACTATTGATACGGTCAATGCCATTTGTTTTTCCTCCATCAGGCGTACGGGTAGCCAAACAAAATTGAATACGGGTATCGACTCCTTTGGAGTCTGTGCCATACATGCCAATATGTGCAAATGCTTTATTTAATTCTGCTATCGCATCTATTATCATTTGATCGGTAATAGCAGATGCGTTTTGATTAACAATGTGAAAGACAACCGGGATTGTTACGACAGGCACAGAATTTGGTGCAACCACTACATTATTATTACCGTCGTTATTGACTGCGATCCGAATGCTCCTTTGTCCAGATGCTTGAAGAACCCATGCTCTAATTTTTTCATTCATCAAATTTTCTTTGGAAACATAGAGCGGGTCTTTACGAAGGAGTTGTTGAAACATATCTGCACCGCATCGAGGCGCTTCAAATATTTGCTGACCAAAAGAGGTGAGTCCGAAAAAAATAAAGCCTAATACCAACAAAAATCTTTGCATCATATTTTCAATACAGTTTAATGTGTGGGCCCGCAAATGCTAAAATAGCCTCCTAGTACTTGCAAATTGAGAAAAATAACTGATACAAATCGTTAAATTTATTTAAGAAGCATGTTAATATTAAGGAATTTATAGTTAATATTAAATAATTTTTTTTGTTAAAATTGAGGTAGATTTAACTACGATTTGCTAGTAAGGATAATTTTCATTGATTCACACTGAAAACCTTTTTTTATGAAACTACTTCAAACACAAATAACACAGAGCCCCAATAGCTATATTTCTGTGTTGGAAAGAGATGAGCCACAATTTATGGCCCCATTTCATGCCCACCCCGAATTAGAACTTGTATGGGTAAAAGAAAGTCATGGAAAGCGAATAATTGGAGATAAAATAGAGGCATTCAAGGAAGATGACATGGTTTTTATTGGTGAAAACCTTCCACACGTGTGGCTTAATGACGAAACCTATTACAATGGGCAACAAAACCAAAAGGCCAAAGCCATCGTGGTGTACTTTAATAAAAATTTATTCGGATCTGATTTTTACGAATTAGATGAAGCCAGTAATATCAAAGCCTTATTTGAAAAAGCAAAAAGAGGTATAAAAATAGGCGATGATACCAGAAAAAAAATTGGCGCTAAACTAGAAAAGATGGTAGCGCAAAAAGATTTTGAGCGCGTTATTGGACTTTTTGAAGTGCTACATTTAATTTCTACTGCAAAAGACAATGAACTTATCACTACCGAGGGCTATACGAAGCCAGTA
>JAOASV010000324.1 GCA_030158535.1 Sediminibacterium sp. | reverse complement strand
CGGAAGACCAACTAAGTTAGTAGCGCCTGTTACTAAAAATGAAATAGAATCTTTACGTGTTACAGATCCACTCACGCCTTGAATTACAATTTTTTGAGTACCTACTTTTTGTAAAACAAATTTTTGAGCAATGCTGGTTCCGGTTGTTGTAGCAATTAATGAATCATTCACAAAAAGTGATAATGCAGCAGACGTACTAGCTCCCCCAGCAATTGAAATGGTATCACTTACCGCCTTTGTAATAGGCTCCAATGCAGGAATAAACATAGGTTGCGTAAGTGGCGAATCGATACGTACGGCTAAATTGTTATCATACACAGGAATGTACATATCAGATGCATCGGTGTTACGCAGTACTTGTGAGCCAGTTGCATCTCTAAATAAAATAGCAATTTTTTGAATCGTTTCAGCAGTGTTTGTGATGCCAAAAAAATTACGAAGCCCACCACTGATTGTAAACGACCAAACATTATTAGCAAGCTTGGTACATTTTACTTTATTGTCCGCTACACCCCAAGCCACAGGAACATATTTCCAGTTGCTACTAGATGTACTTAGTGATGTAATGGCGCCAATATGTACAAATATGTCACCGGTAACATTTAAGATACCCTTGTTTCCTTTTGTAGCATCCGCAAAAATGGTAATTGAATTTGAAGTCTCGGTAACAAACGAAGGTGTTGTACGCAACAATTGTGCATGTGCCGACATAGCGGCTACTAAACAGCATAGCAGTACAAAAATTCTCATAAACAAGCGTTAGTTTGGTATCGTACACCAAATGTGTAATTTTTACACGAAGTAAATTTAACTCATTTTCGTTTATGTAGAATCTACACTATATCCTATTTATTTTTTTTATATATGTTTTTGGTTGATATTTAATATAAAAATTTCTATTACTTCATAAAAAATGCCGGATAATTATCCGGCATTAACCAAAAACAGACCTAAACAAATATGGAGGGATTTATTTATTGAAACACTTTCACCCAGTCTACACGCATCTGTGCCGGGAAAATAGCATCGTCGATACCAAGCTTGCCACCTAAATTGCCACCTACAGCAATATTAAAAATCAAATGAAAGGTTTGATCAAATGGCCAAGCTGCAGAACCCGTATGCTCATTTTTGAAACTGTTGTATAATTTGTTGTCGATATAAAAATCAATTTTTTCTGGAGTCCACTCAATTTCATAATCATGAAACTGCGTAGCTAAATTTGGAACAATTAAGGATGCAGTTCTTTGTGTTCCAATCATACCGTTGTAACGTTCTGTATGCACACTACCAAATGCAGAGTCTGGCGCAAAACCAACGGCTTCTAAAATATCAACCTCACCACTTTTAGGCCACTCTCCATACACTTTACCTGTTGGCAAAATCCATCCAGCAGGCCACAACCCTTTACCAGTAGGTATTTTAGCCCTTATAACGATACGACCATACTTCCAATCACCTTTGTTTTTTGTAACAAGTCTGGCAGAAGTATAATTCGAACCTTCAAATTTTTCTTTGCGTGCTTCGATAATTAAGTGTCCATTTTCTACGCGTGCATTTTCTTTGCGCGCATTCGTATAATATTGAACTTCGTTGTTCCCCCATCCACAAATGCGAGGGCAACCAGTCCCAATATCATAACTCCATTTTGTAGAATCCGGTAAACCATTTACTAAAAAATCATCTTGCCACACCAGTTTGTTATATGTCCTTTGTTGCGCATCAGATGCAGTAGCAACCAAAGAAAGTAATAAAATCAAACCTATATTTCGAAACGTACACATAAATAATAGTATTAAAATTCTACTGATACACACGCACATAATCAACTTCAAAAGTGGCGCTGTTAAAGCCTGCATCGATAGTCCCACCAAAGGTTCCACCCATGGCTAAATTTAACAGTACGAAAAAGTTTTGATTGAATGGCAACGTACTATTGTTGGCAAAAGTGAAGTAAAGTGCCCCATCAATGTAAAATTTGATGGAAAGCGCTGTCCATTCACAAGCATACACATGAAACTCGCTGTTTGCACCCGTAATAACTTTGGTACCTCCTACTGCATTACCTCCAAAATTGCCAGGATAATGCAGGGTTCCATAAATTTTATTTACGTCACTACCCTTGTGCTCTACAATATCTATTTCACCACAATTAGGCCAGCTTACCGTATTAATATTTGCACCTAACATCCAAGCAGCGGGCCAAGTACCAACACCTACTGGCATTTTTGCACGTACTTCAATTTTCCCGTACTTGAAAGAAAACTTGTCTTTTGTTAAGAGTCTAGCAGATGTGTAAGCACTGCCGCTAAAATTTTCTTTTTTAGCAATAATTTTTAACGTCCCATTGGAAACAATGGCGTTATCGGTTCTATTGGTGTAATGCTGCAACTCTTGATTGCCCCATCCTCCGGCACCTAAATCATAATTCCACTTTGCAGGATTGGGTGCACCGGGCTGATCAAATTCATCGGACCAGATTAACGATTGCGCTACAGTAACTGTAACATCAATTGATTTTGAAATGGTTTGTCCCGAAGTGCTTTTTGCAATAACATTGACTTTATAATTTCCGGACGCAGGATATTTATACATAACAGTACCAGAAGGAACTGTTTGGAAAATGCCGTTTCCAAAATCATAGTCGTACGTCGTTGCATTTGTTGCTGATGCCACAAAATTTACATTGCCACTATTGTCAGTACTAACAGTAGCCGTAACATTTAAATTAGTAGGCGCAGGATTTACAACAGGTGCACTACCTTTTGAGCAAGACCCAAAAGATAATGCACCTATTAATAAACTCAACAATAAAGAAGATACACGCACTTTATTATAATTATTTTGCCTTCAATTTTTGATACCAAGAGTTACCGTCTGCGCCGATATTTCTTAAATGAATACTTGTAGCTGACGCACTTAATATTTCATACGTTGTACCGCCAGTTCCAAAGTTGATAATACCATTACCCGGAACCATAAATTGGATTCTAGTAGAATTCGCTGACGTTGACGCAGATGTAGCGTCCATGAACGCTAATTTTTTAGCGCCCGTGGTAACGATGTTAAAACAAGCATCACCACCGCTAAATCCGTAAAATCCACTTGCCGCTCCAATAGAAAATGACTGACCTTTATTATTGATTGTCATTGAAATATTGTTCAAAGCATCTTTAGTGAAAGTGATTTCATCATCGTATGCACAAGCTTCTCTAGAATTAGGAGTCGCTGCATACCAGATCGGACCAAAAGCATCAGCAGGTCCTACACCAAAATGTCCTGGCGCATCTTGATCTGTCATCCAAGTGCGAGAACCTGTACCAGTAAGTGCATCCAAAATTGCTTGAGGGATTGTAAACGCAACAAATACAGTTACTTTTTTACTAAGCACAGAAACAGCACCGCCCGTACCAACAGCACGCACTGTAATGGTGTAATCATTAACACCAGGTGTTGCATACTTATACGTAATGGTACCAGAAGGAATCACTTGTGTTTTACCATCACCAAAATCAATGTTATAGGTTAAAGCATCCGTTGCTTTAGCTGTAATCGTTACAGATCCTGTTCCATTACCATTAGGGTTGTTTCCATCTACGCCAACTACCGAAGTAGTGAGCGTTAAGCCTGTTGGCGTTTTAATGTTACCAAAACTATATTCAGTTTTTTTGCAAGAAACAAAACCAATAGTTGTGATAAACAAAACCGCAACAATATATTTTAAATTATTTTTCATAATTGTAGGTTTTATCAAATTAGTTTAAGGTGATATCATCAAATAAGAACGTAAAGTTTGCAGAGCCATCACCAGCAGTTCCTAAATCAAAAATCAATACGATTTTTTGATAGGTATTGGCAGTATTAATAGCACTGTAATCAAAACTTAATGTTTCCCAACCACCTGCAACAGTTGTTGTTACTTCTTTTTCGAAGCTAATAGCACCGTTGCTTTGGTTTTCAACTTTCAATAAAAGTGTCGCGCCAGCTCTTGGTGAAAATACTTTTACTTTAAATGTTTTCTTAGTTGAGAAATCAATTGGAGCCGCTAAACCAATCCAGCTTCCACCCCAAATTTGACCTGCATTTTTAACCATCTTACCAACTTTAGCGCTGGTGTTGATGCCACCAGACTGAGGGTTGTTAACAACAGTTACAACACCACCATCAAAATCGTTCCAAGTATAGGTAAGGTTATTTGATTCGAAAGTCAATGGAAGACTTACCGTTTCAACAAAGTTGGTAGATAATTTTCTAACATCGTCCCAATAGAAAATTTTACCATTTCCTATATTACCAAAATCAAAGAAGATGGAAGCCATGGTATAGGTAAAGTTCGGATTAAATGCCGCAGTACCTGGGGCTTGATTGTTAAAATCAAAAATCAAGGTTTCCCACTCACCAGCCATTGTTGTAGTTGCAAAAGTTTCTACAGAACGCTGACCGTTTGTATGATCTTCAACTTTTAATAATACACGAATACCTGCAGCTGGAGAATATACCCTTACACTCATTTGTGAAGAAGCAGCCGTTAAAGGAATGGCAGTTGCAAAACCTGTTGAAGTACCAATAGTAGTTCCCGCCCAAGTTTCAGCACCATTTACTTTGGTTGTTTTTTTAACCTTGTTGTTTGCATTATTAGGATCCACCGCATCTACTGTTTGGTTGTTACCAAAATCAGTAACGGTATAGTTTACACCTTGCACATCAAATGTAACAGGTAAATCTATTTTAGTATTTGGCATTGCATCTGTTAATCTAATATCATCCATGTAAAAAGTGAAATTAGCAGAGCCATCACCAGG
>JAOASV010000323.1 GCA_030158535.1 Sediminibacterium sp. | reverse complement strand
ACTTCAAACAAAAATCAAAAAAGTAGTAGAGCAAAATACTGCGCTTTTGAAAGTAGCAAAGCCTTTAACTGTTAGGCCGGTAGCTGTTGACAGTAGTAAGTTTTATAATAATCCTGATAAAAACAAAGGAGAACGATATAAAGCTTGGCTTACAGCAGTTGCATCTGATATGCCAATTAGTGAGACCGTTAAAGTGATGAATAAAATGATTTTAGCTAAGTCTAATTTTGTGTTTAAATAAACGCCCCCCGTTTTTTATATTTCTAAGTTTGAGTAATAGTATGGAGCAAGAGAAAAAATGGTATGCACTATATACCAAGCCAAGGTGGGAGAAAAAAATTGACGCGCAGCTCAAGAAAAAAGGGGTGGAGTGCTGGTGCCCTCTGCAAAAATTAGAAAAGCAGTGGAGCGATCGAAAAAAAATTATTGAAGAGCCTCTATTTAGGTCCTATGTATTTGTTCATATAGATCAAACGGAAGCCGCTAAAGTTAAAATGACGGATGGTGTTTTAAATTTCGTTTTTTATTTAGGAAAGCCAGCTATTATTAGAGAAGAGGAAATTGATATGATAAAAAAATACCTCGGCGAAAAAGAAGCAACGCTTCAATTAATTTCTGACGAAGGTTTTAGAGAAGATACTAAAATCCGAATCAATTACGGCGTGTTTATGGACAGGGAGGGTGTTGTTACGTATAGCGATAAAAAGAAAGTGTACGTTCGCTTGCAAAGTCTCGGACAAGTGATGGTGGTAGAATTCCCGCATTCACACGTAAGCCTTATATAGTATAGGTTTTAGCGCATTTCCCAATCAATAATTTGATTGGCCCATTCGGCTCTGTATGGAGTGGTAATTCTGATATAATTGTCTGTGTACCCTTCCATCATTCCATTTTTATTAAAGTCTTCAAAGAGTACTTTTCTAGAACTCCCAACGTGCTGAGATGTAAAATATTGAAGCTTCATGAAGGATAGGTTACGAAGCGTTTTATTGCGTTCATTTCTGGTAGATATAGGCACTACAGGTTTTATTTCTAGTGCTTTGGTATTATCCCTTTCGGAATACGTAAACACGTGTAAGTAGCTAATATCTAAATTGTGTAAGAAGTCAAAGGTTTCTTTGAAGTGCGTATCTGTTTCGCCAGGAAAACCAACAATCACATCAACGCCAATAGCGCAGTGTGGAATCATTTTTTTGATAAGCGCAATTCTTTCTTGGTATAATTCTTTTTTGTAACGTCTGCGCATTAAGCCTAATATTTCGGCACTACCGCTTTGAAGTGGTATATGAAAATGCGGCATGAACTTTTTACTCTTCGCTACAAATTCTATAATTTCTGGCGTGAGTAAATTGGGCTCAATAGATGATATCCTAAAGCGTTCTATGCCTTCTATGTTATCAAGTGCTTGAATTAGGTCAAAAAAGGTTTCGGAATGCTTTTCGCCATTTGGGCCTTTGCCAAAATCGCCTAAATTAACGCCGGTTAAAACAATTTCTTTGGCACCATTAGCTGCCACCGTTTTTGCCTGCTCCACTACATTGGCAACTACATCACTTCTACTTTTGCCCCTGGCCATAGGAATGGTACAAAAAGAACAGTTATAATCGCATCCATCCTGTACTTTTAAAAAGCAGCGGGTTCTGTCATTTTGAGAAAATGAAGCCGTAAATCCTGTTACATCAGAAATATCGCAACTACAAATTGTTGTGGGGTTCCCTTTAGATAAAGTACTGATATGGGCTGCTATGTTAAACTTTTCGGCCGCGCCCAATACGAGGTCTACGCCAGGGATTTCTGCAATTTGACCTGGTTTTAACTGCGCATAACAGCCTGTAATTACTACAAAACTTTCGGGGGCTCTTTTTTGAATGCGGCGCACGATTTGCCTACATTCCTTGTCTGCATTGTCTGTTACAGAACAGGTATTGATAACGTACACGTCGGCGAGGTCGTCAAACTCTTTTTTATCAAAGCCTTCCTGTTCTAGCATTCTAGAAAGGGTAGAGGTTTCTGAAAAGTTAAGTTTGCAGCCCAGTGTATGAAAGGCAACGGTTCTATTTTGACTCATGAGCCCACAAAGATAAGCAGGAACAAGGATTTTTTGACCCTTAATAGTATCTTAAAATACGAAATAATGGCCTTTTGGCTTTACATTTTACGATTAAAAAGTTATGTTTGTCTGTCTTTTAAAACGAAGAATTATGCTTTTTACCAGAATTAATAATTTGATTGGTTGGGTTGTGTTTTTGATTGCTGCCACTGTGTACATTTTAACGGCAGAAGCAGGAGGTAGTTTATGGGATTGTGGCGAGTTTGTGAGTAGTTGTTTTAAGGTGCAAATTCCGCATCCGCCGGGAGCGCCTTTATTTGTGATTATTGGCCGTGTATTTATTGTACTTTTTGGAGACAATCCATTAACAGCAGCAAAGGCTGTAAATATTATGAGCGCACTTGCTAGTGCTTTCACTATTTTATTTTTATTTTGGACCATTACCCATTTTGCACGCAAAATTATGGGTCTCAAAACTTCAGAAACCTTAACAACAAGTCAGATTATATCTGTAATGGGCGCGGGTGTTGTAGGTGCACTTGCCTATACTTTTAGTGATTCATTTTGGTATAGCGCTGTTGAAGGTGAAGTATATGCTTTGTCTTCTTTCTTTACTGCGATTGTTTTTTGGGCCATTTTAAAATGGGAAAATCATGCCGATGAAGCAGATGCAGATAAGTGGATTGTGTTTATCTTTTTTATGATGGGCCTTTCTATTGGCGTTCACTTATTAAACCTATTAACCATTCCTGCCATTGTAATGGTCTATTATTTCCGCAAACAAGATAGCTTTAACTATGCCGTTATTCGCAAATGGTTTGTGCGCATTATTGGGGTAGGTGGCGTACTTGCATTCATTGGTGGACTTGTGGTAGCAAATGCCGAAGTTAATCCTGAGCGTGGTGTTGAAATGGATAGCACGCTAGGTGGACTTATGTTGCTTGGTACAATTGCTGGTATTGGTTTACTCTATTACCTCGAATCTTTAACTAAAGGCAATAAAAAAACATACGCTGGCATTTATATATTTTTTGTGATTGCTTGTGCTATCACAGGAATCGTCCAGGTGGGTGTAATTCAGTACACCGTAAAATTTGCTGGTGCTTTTGACCGCATTTTTGTCAATAATTTTGGGTTACCATTTTTTACGGGCTTTGCCACATTCTTTATTTTAATTGCTGGCCTTATCTGGTACGGATTAAAAGTGGCTGCAGCGAAAGGATGGTCTATGCTTAGACTTGGTATTTGGTGTTTAACTTTTATGTTAATTGGTTACAGTAGTTATGTAACTACCATGATTCGAAGCAGTGCCAATCCATCTGTTGATATGTACAATGTTGACAACCCAATAAGTTTGGTGGGTTATTTAGGACGTGAGCAGTATGGTGATTTCCCTTTACTATATGGTCAGAAATTTAATGCAAGACCAATCGATGTGAAAAACACGGGTATGCGTTATCAAAAATCTACAGACAAATATATAGAGCTAGGTGAAGACCGTAAATATGTTTTTGCTGTGGATGATAAAATGGTTTTTCCACGCGTTTGGGATCTAAGCAATGATCAAAATCACGCAGATTACTATGCTTATTTCTTGGGTATCAATAAACTTCAAGATGGCACGTATGAGCGCTCTCCCAATCAAGTTGATAATATTAAATACTTTTTTGGGTATCAATTAAACTGGATGTATTTCAGGTATTTCATGTGGAACTTTGCAGGTAAGCAAAACGACAACCAAGGTTTGTTTGCAGGCAATGTAAGAGATGGTAACTGGATTACAGGGATTACGCCAATTGACAATATGATTTATGGCGACCAGTCTGCAATGCCTGATAGCTTAAAAAATAACAAGGCGCACAATACACTTTTTGCCCTTCCATTTATTTTAGGACTACTTGGTATGTACTTTCATTACAAGCAAAAGAAATCAGATTTTGGCATTAACTTTTTAATGTTCTTCTTTACAGGTTTTGCGATTGTGCTTTACTTGAATCAAGCAGGCTATCAGCCTCGTGAGCGTGACTACGCTTATGTTGGAAGTTTTTACGCCTTTGCTGTTTGGATTGGATTAGGTGTTTTAATGGTTAAGGAATTATTGAGCAAATCAATCAATCAAACCACCGCTGCTGGTTTAGCAACACTTGTTTGCATATTAGCAGTACCTGCTTTAATGGCTAGTCAGGAATGGGATGATCATGATAGAAGCAATAAAGTAATTGCTAGAGATTTAGCCAAAGATTATTTAGAAAGCTGTGCGCCTAATGCTATTTTATTTACGTTTGGCGACAACGATACCTATCCACTTTGGTATGCGCAAGAAGTAGAAGGTATTAGAAAAGATATTCGTGTTATCAACTATAGTTTACTTGGTATCGATTGGTATATCAATCAGCTCCGTTATAAAGTAAATGAAAGCCCAGCTATTGATGTAATCTGGTCAGCAGATCAAATTGAAGGTAGTAAGCGTGATTATATCGAGTACAGACCAGATGCATCTATGCCAGATGATAAGTTTTATAACTTATACGACGTTATGAAAAATTACGTGGGCAAAGACAATCCAGATAATGATTACAGCTTCCCTGTAAAAAATGTAACTGTACCGGTAGATGTAGCTGCAGCTATTAAAAACGGCACTGTAAATGCAACAGATAGTGTGGTATCTTCACTAGATTTTTCTTTACCACGTAATGCCCTAATGAAAAATGAATTAGCGGTATTAAATATCATTGCTGCTAATAATTGGAAGCGTCCTATTTACTTTAGCAATGCTGGTGCAGAACTAGGT
>JAOASV010000322.1:20737-24539 GCA_030158535.1 Sediminibacterium sp. | reverse complement strand
AAATGCACCAGGCAAGTAGATTTATTGGACTGAACCCGACCTACAAGTACCCTTCTGGTAGAGCTTGCGCAACAACGGCTGCCTATGGTTATGGATTAAGTTGGTTAAAAGATTGCACCGGCCGAACAAGCATTGCGCATAGTGGTGGGCTTCCAGGATTTGGTAGCAACTGGAGAATACTTCCAGAATATGGACTGGGTGTTATATTAATGGCAAACGTAACCTACGCCCCAACTGCAGTACTTAACACCATGGTGATTGATACCATTTTAAGAATGGGAAATGTAGATTTACAACCCAGAATTTTACCGGCATCTGCGGCATTAAAAAATGCGCAAGCAAAATTAACGGCACTATTACCAAGTTGGAAAAACGCAGCAGCTTCTAACATATTTGCCGAAAACTTTTTTGATGATTACAAAATAGACGCGTTAATCAAAGAAGCGAGTTTAATTTTTGAAGCGGCTGGACCTATTTCAGGACCAGGAAATTTTGTGCCGGAAAATGAACTGCGTGGTTATTATTATATCCATGCAAAAAACGGAACGATAAAAATAAGTTTCACATTAACGCCAACAAATCCTGCGCAAATTCAGGAGTACCATATTAGCTTTCAAAAGCATATCGAAGAATAAAATACTACTATTTTACTTTCTGATAGCAACACCTGCTCTTGCACCCGTGTGCACACCTGCATCTACCGTAACAACACCATTTACAATGATGTAACTAAAGCCTGTTGCATATTGGTGGGGATTTTTGTATTCGGCTCTGTCACCCACTTCTGCTTCATTGAATAAAACAATATCAGCAGCAAAATTTTGACGAAGCAGGCCTCTGTCGGCAAATCCAAATTTTTGTGCAGGGAGTGATGTCATGCGGCGCACGGCTTCTTCTAAACCAATGACGTTTTCTTCACGTACATATTTTTTTAGTACTCTTGCATTGGTGCCATAGCCTCTTGGATGCGGATTTCCTTCTTTGTACACACGAATACTTGCATCGGAAGCAAACATGTTAAATGGGTAACGCATAATGGCCTTAATGTCTGATTCACTCATGCCATGAAACACCATGGAAGCGCCTCCTTTTTCCATCATTTCAATAATGGTTTCTGCTTCCTGTTTTGCCGAATGTTTTTTTCCTAGTGCTGTGTTTACTTCTTCAATACTTTTTCCATTGAGTGTGGTGTCTTTTGCATAGTATGCAACTACTGGGTAACTAAAATGTTTTAGTTTTCTTTTTGCGAGTCGCGCTAACATATAGTTAGTCACTTCTTTTCGAACGGAAGGCCTTGCAAGCCTTGCTACTATGGAGTCTTGGCCGTCTGCAAGAACCCAATCAGGAATCAGTGTACTTAAAGAAGTACTACTTGCCGTATACGGATATTGATCGATGGTTACATCTAGCCCATTTTTTCGTGCATTCATAATAAGTGGCAAGGTTTCACGACTTCTGCCCCAGTTTTGTTGACCACTTAATTTAAAATGAGAAATTTGCACGGGCATATTTGCAGCCGTTCCAATGTAAAGTGCTTCTTCGATGGCAGCTACAACACTATCGCCTTCATCGCGCATATGCGATGCGTAAACGCCATTATATTTTGCCGCTACTTTTGCCAAGCGCACAATTTCTTCGGTAGTAGAATAAGTGCCCGGAATATAAATGAGTCCGGTAGACATTCCCACTGCACCATCACGCATGGCTTTATCAACAATACTTTCCATGGCTTGCATTTCTGCTTCGGTAGGGTTTCTACTAGCTCTTCCCATCACCGCTTTTCTCACATCATTGTGTCCAATTAATGCTGCTACGTTGACTGATGTTTGTAAGCTATCAATTTTGCGTAGATACCTTCCAATATTTGCATCCGATGAGCCGCAATTACCTGTAATTACCGTTGTAACACCATCATATATAAAATTGGTGGCCTCCGGATTTTTAACCTCGTCGCCTTCTATATGTGTGTGCACATCAATAAATCCTGGTGCTGCCACAAGGCCGGTCGCATCAATTACTTTTTTAGCATTCCAACCCGCTAATTTTCCAATTTGAATAATTTTACCACTACCTATAGCGATGTCGCCATAAAACCATGAATTACCCGTGCCATCTAATATTTTGGCATTTTTAATGATGATATCAGCAGTTTGGCTTGGCATTTGAGCCTGCACAGAAAGGGCTAAAAAAACAATAAAAACAAGGAATGAAGAGCGTTTAGGTAGCATACATCTAAAATTATACGGGAAGATAAGTATTCTTTAGGCTCATTTAGGTTGAAAATCTCCACCCGAATAACGTAAATTTGCCCTCCAATAAGAACCACATTGCCCTATGCTCGATAAGTTAGAAGCCATAAAAGCCCGTTTTGATCAGGTAGGCATTGCCCTTACCAACCCCGAAATTATCAATGACCAAAAACAGTTTGGAGCATATAGTAAGGAGTACCGTTCATTAGAAAAAATTGTACAGCCTTACGAAAAGTATGTAAGGGTACTTTCGGATTACGCATTTGCCAAAGAAAGCCAAAATAGTAGTGATGAAGATATGCGTGAGTTGGCAAAAATGGAATTACCAGAATTAGAAATTCAAAAAGAACAATTAGAAGCTACTTTAACCAAGCTCTTAATTCCAAAAGATCCACAAGACGATAAAAATGCCATTTTAGAAATTAGAGCGGGAACCGGTGGAGATGAAGCCAGTTTATTTGCTGGTGATTTACTAGGTATGTACTTGCGTTACTGCGCTAAAAAAGGTTGGAAGACAGCCGTGGTTAGTGAAAGTGAAGGTACTGTAGGTGGTTACAAAGAAGTAATACTTGAAGTAACGGGAGAAGACGTATATGGCACCCTCAAATTTGAAAGTGGTGTTCACCGTGTGCAACGTGTTCCAAATACTGAAACCCAGGGTCGTGTGCATACTTCAGCTGCAACAGTTGCAGTAATGCCTGAGGCAGAAGAAGTGGATTTTGAATTAAAAGAGAGTGATGTGAAAATGGAAACCGCGCGAAGTGGTGGTGCGGGTGGACAAAACGTAAACAAAGTTGAAACAAAAGTTTTTTTAACGCATATTCCTACAGGCGTTGTGGTGGTTTGTCAAACAGAAAGATCACAACTTGGTAACCGCGAAAAAGCAATGAATATGCTTCGTACCAAATTATACGAAGAGCAGGTACGCAAACAAGAAGAAGAAATTTCTACAAGGCGTAAAACACTCGTAAGTACCGGTGATAGAAGTGCCAAGATAAGAACCTACAACTGGCCACAGGGAAGGGTTACAGACCACCGTATTGGTTTAACATCCTACAATTTAGACGCTGTTATTGGAGGTGAAATTGAAGAATTTATTGAAGCTTTACAGATGGCTGAAAACGCTGAAAAAATGCTCGTGCAATAAACTAGTTTTTTGCAATCGACTCTTTAAGTTGCACTTCTTTTTCCCAAGCCCAAGCCGTGCGCATCATATCCTCAATGGTGTAATTGATTTTCCAACCAAGTTTACTGATGGCTTTTTCATTGTTGGCATAAATAGCGACAATATCGCCAGCCCTGCGTGGACCTATTTCGTAATTTAATGCAGTTCCACTAACTGCTTCAAAAGTTTGAATGGCTTCGAGTACAGAAATACCATTTCCAGTTCCTAAATTAAATACTTCGCAAGCCTCCGCATTTTTATCTCCACAGGAACAACAGGCTCACAAGATGATGGATGCTGCCGAAACCAATCTGGCAGCAGGCAATATCGAAACTGCCAAAGCCTTGGCTGAAAAGGCCCATCAGACAGTGAATGAGCCTTCCGAGAA
>JAOASV010000322.1:0-20727 GCA_030158535.1 Sediminibacterium sp. | reverse complement strand
TTGAAGCGACAGTGTATGCGCATTGGCCAAATCACAAACATGTATATAGTCTCTAATACAACTACCATCACGGGTTGGATAATCATTACCATACACCATCATTGTAGGCAGTTTGCCAATGGCAGTTTGTGTAATAGCAGGTACTAAATTTTGTGGTCTGCCAATGGGTAGTTCACCAATTAGTGCAGACGGGTGCGCACCTACTGGATTAAAATAACGAAGTAGTATAACATTTGCGCCGCCAGCTGCTGCGATGTTTTGTAGTATTTCTTCGCCCATTTGCTTGGTAGCACCATAAGGCGATTCTGCTTTTTTAACTTCTGAGTTTTCAGTTACTGGTGATGCATCCGGATTGCCATACACCGTGCATGAAGATGAAAATACAAAATGAGGAATATCAAATTCCTGCACACACTTCAAAATGTTTACGAGCGATCCAATATTGTTTTCATAATAAAACAAAGGCTCCTGCACCGATTCGCCAACAGCTTTATACGCCGCAAAGTGAATGATACCAGCGATGTCCGGGTTTTCCTGAAAAACGGCTAATGTATCATCAAAGTTTTTTAAATCTACCTCGTAATTTTTTATACGCTTGCCTGTAATTTTTTCGATGGCTGCTAACGCATAATTAGAAGACCTAGAAAAGTTGTCTATAGAGATAACATCAAAACCATTTGCCAATAAATCAACAATGGTATGTGAACCTATATAACCACAACCGCCTGTTACTAATATTTTTGCCATTTGAAATGCGTATTAAGCCTGCAAATTAGGTAGAGATTGGGAATATAGAAAAAGAATTATGCGTTTGTGGCGAGCGTAAAACCAATCGTAGTTCCAATATCCAATTTACTGCGCACATGGATGGTTTGACCATGCGCTTCAACAATATGCTTACATATCGCAAGCCCAATACCGGCGCCACCAGCGTCTCTACTGCGTCCTTTATCGGTTCTGTAAAAACGTTCAAAAATGCGGGGTAAATGTTCTTCAGAGATACCAATACCATCGTCGCTAATTTCAATGAGCACATGGTCTTCATCGGTTTTGTAAACACTGGCTACAATAGATCCGTCTTGCTTTCCGTATTTAGATGCATTTACCACTAGATTATTGAGCACCTGACGTACTTTTTCTTTGTCAGCAAACACCAATGTTTGACCCTCAGATCCTTTTTTGAAACTGCAGCTAATATTTTGTTTGGCCGCCTTAATAGACAAAGCATCAAACACTTCTTTGATGATATCTTGTATAAAAAAAGTAGACTTATTGAGCGGCTGTTCGCCCATTTCAAGCTTTGCAATTTCGTCGAGATCTTTTACCAGATTTACCATCCGGTCCACATTTTTAGACGCATTTTTTAAAAAGCGAACAGCTGTTTCCGGACTTTCTAGTGCGCCGTCTAATAAAGTGTCTACATACCCTTGAATTGCAAAAATGGGTGTTTTAATTTCGTGAGATAGGTTTTGTAAAAATTCTTTGCGGTAGTTTTCGTTGGTTTTAAGTTGCTCAATCTCGGCACTACGCTGCTCAGCCCACTGAACCACTTCTTCCCCTACTTCATCTAGTTCTTTTTTTGGTAAAATATACTTGAAATAGGTTTCTTCTCTTTTCGTTGCTTTTGTTTGGTATATGAGCTTGTAAATAAGTTTGATTTTTCGGTTTACGAAAATTTCAAAAATATAACGGATCAGTAAATAAGATGCGATGCCCGTGATTAAAAAAGTAACCCCAAAATGATACCAACTATGGTAAATGAAGCCAATAGTGCTAGAAAAACCAAGCGCTATAATTGCTGCCGCGAAGGCTGCCAGTTGCTGAATGGAAAGGTTTTTCATGCTGCAAATTAAGGTAAATCAAACTTATATCCCACCCCTTTAACAGTGGTAATACAGTCGATCCCTAATTTTTGACGAATTTTTCGGATATGTACATCGATGGTTCGGTCGCCCACAATCACTTCGTTACCCCAAATTTGTGAGAGTATTTCGTTACGTAAAAAAACGCGGCCAGGCCTAGAAGCGAGTAAGTGTAAAAGTTCAAACTCTTTTTTAGCGAGTACCTTTTCATCGCCAGCAATGGTTACCATAAATTTGATGCTGTCTATTTGCACCGAACCAAACTGCATCACAGAAGAAGCTTCTTTAGTTGAAACCCTTCTAAAGAGTGCATTCACACGACTTACGAGTACTTTGGGAGAAATGGGCTTATTGACATAATCATCTGCGCCAATTTCTAGCCCCGTTATTTGTGAAGCTTCGTCGCTCATCGCTGTTAAAAAAATAATGAGCGTTTCTTTAAATTCTGTTTGCGCGCGC
Organism: Sediminibacterium sp.; assembly: GCA_030158535.1. Taxonomy (GTDB): domain Bacteria; phylum Bacteroidota; class Bacteroidia; order Chitinophagales; family Chitinophagaceae; genus Sediminibacterium. Next base: position 18,406 of record JAOASV010000322.1, on the reverse strand, counting down.
AAAATTTCACAAACTTGGATGCCCGTTTTTTTAGGCATCATAATATCGAGTATCAGTAAATCTGGTTTTATTTTTTTTGCAAGATCTACGGCTTCATCGCCATTTTTTGCAGTGTGAACCTCATAGCCTTCTTTTTGTAAATTGTAGCCCACTATTTCTAAAATATCAGGTTCGTCGTCGGCAATCAATATTTTTTTTATAGGGGCGGCAGCCATAATTGATAGGTAGTTTACACAAATTTAATTTTAAAGATTGGTAAAGCCATCTTTTAGGAATATTATGTAATTGTTAAGGCTTTTAAGGGGCTTTTAACAAAATAAGGCCCTAACTGGTTTATAAGGTTGTATTTTTACAAGATTTCACATGAAAAACAAGGGCAACATATTAAATGCGGTTTACCTCCCAATAACCATAGTGCTATGGGCGGTCCTATGCACAATGACCCTAGCTGCTCAATCCACTAAAAAGGATCATCAAATGCCCACCATTCCTGCCATGAGGGGGTTGAGTCACGATTATATCATTGAAAATGAAAAAGCACTCATCGGTTATCCTTCTATTGTCCAAAATTTACCACTAAGAGATAGTATACAAGCTGCGGTTTTTGAAAATAGAAAATGGATTGAATCAAATTTGGCGTTATCTGACAATGAAAAATTTAAGTGGCTTCGCGGCTTCAATAATTTATTATCTGAAATTCAGTTAGGGCTAAAACTCAATAAAATAAAACCCGAAGAAGTTGCAACATGCATTCATGCATTTACCGCAGCTATGCATACAAGCGCAAAAGGGCTTAATATGAGCGCTGTTATAGAAAATGAAAATGTAAGCGTAGGAAGTATTTTACTAGCGACCCAAAGCTTTACTGATAATATAGGGTACGGCGCTTCTAGAGACTTCATCGTGTTAAAAAACTGTCAGAACAATCCGGGGCAAGTATTACAAATTTTAGATAAGCAAGGTTTGCAAATTTCTAATAATAGATACGCCGACAGTATACTAATCGCTGCTGCATTTAAAAATGCAGAAATGGTATACAATTATGCGGCAGCACCAAGTGCCCTTGGAAAAAAAATACAGTCAATTAATCATCCACTCGTTAAATGGATTGGCAGGCTTGCATTTATGAAAACGGGGCGTTATTATTTTCCGTTCTTAGACGCGCTCTATACCGGTAAAATAAGTATCGATACCATCACGCCGCTTATTCCTGAGGACCAGTCCGAAAATTATTTTAGACTTCTAGTACATACCAGAACCCAACAAGTGGAAAGAATAAAAATGGGTGACAAACTCGTGGCAGAAGCAGCTCTTTTATCGAAACTTAAAAGTCTTGTAATGGATCTGTATGTTAATGATATCAATGGTTTACACCAAACCGAAATAGCCAGTATTCGGTTCAAAAAACTAGCCAATTTAACCCCTCAAGAACTCTATTATATAGCAGTACTTGGTGCCGACGAACTCTATACTTCTAGTTTTGTATCAGGCATATACCCACTCATCATTCAAAAGCTTGGGACCAAAACTACAAGTGATTTACTTACCATGGTGCATCAAGATTTTTTTAAAAAATTTATTGCAGTAGCAGCGAATTACAATACGCTTCAAAATTTTTTATCCCATATGCCACAAGACACAAGTGGTTATTATATGCGCAGTTTTGTGCGTGATTTAGACAAGGCGCCTACATTAGAAGACGCCGTAGATGTTGCAGATGCTTTTTCTAGTATCACAGATACAAGCATGCAAAATTTATTACTTACAGAAATTAGAAAAAATAAAAGTAGCAGTCTCTATGCTTTATTAGATGAATTGTGCACAGCTTTTGTAGAAGACAATAGAAAAAATAATACGACGCATACCCTGCTCAATAATGTTGGTGCTCTTTCGATTAACACATTAAAAAACAACCAACAAAAAGTAGTTATCAGACAATATTTTTATGGGGATAAAGATGGCGCACAAATTTTTAATGCCTTTATAAATAGTTTTAACAAGGTTGGCTGGAAGACAACCAAACAAAAATATTTTACGGAAGTGAGTAGCACAAATGGCCGAATAAGTATTTATGCAAATGCGCCGCTCGATGAAAAAGAAGAACTTGATCTAAAAGCCCAGGATAGTTTAACGGCTTATTTATCAGAGAAGCAAATAACGCCTAGTATTATTGTACATCGAGGCCATAGCTATTACGCAAACCATACCGTCGCTAGCATTGACAGTAGCGCCAAACTTGTGCTACTAGGGAGTTGTGGCGGTTATCAAAAATTAGCAGCGGTACTAAAGCGCGCTCCTGAAACGCAGGTAATTGCGAGTAAGCAAATAGGCAAAGGCGTTATTAACGCTGCGCTTTTAAGCCAAATAGCGGAGACGATTGAAAAAGGACAAGATATTGTTTGGCGTGTGGTTTGGAAACAAATGAATGTGCAACTAAAAGGTGCAGCTAAAACAGGTTTTCAAGACTATATACCTCCCTATAAAAATATAGGACTCATGCTTTTAAAAACATACCGCGCACAGTAGTGATATCATTACAAAAAAGGATTGTTTCTTTTTTCGTACCCAATGGTTGTTTTGATACCATGTCCCGAATACACCACCGTTTCATCCGGTAATACCCACAGTTTTTCGCGAATACTATTCAAAAGCGTTTCTGAATCGCCACCCGGAAGGTCTGTTCTTCCAATACTTCCTCTAAATAAAACGTCACCACCCATCAAATCACCTTGGGAAGGGATATAAAAGCAAATACTTCCAGGTGAATGGCCTGGCGCTAAAATCACTTGAATTTCAGTTTCCCCTAATAATACAGTATCGCCATCATTTAAAAAATGCAGCGGCCCCGTATAGTTTTGAAAGGGTAAACCCCAACGCTCACCTGATACCGGCGCCAGGGCTAACATAGCCTCCTCATTTGGATGCAAATGAGGCTCCAAACCGTAGGTTTCGTGTACCCATTTGTTACCAAACACATGATCGAGATGGCAATGGGTATTGAGAAGGTATACCGGCGTTAAGCTGTTATCCGTCAAGAAATTTTTTAACGTTTCTTGTTCGTTTGGAAAGTAACAACCAGGGTCTATTATGATAGCTTTGCCTTCGTTGTTGTATAAAACATAGGTATTTTCTGAAATTGGGCTAAAAGTGAAGGCTTTGATGTGGATCATGCGCGTTTTATGAAAATTTTACAAGGTAATTGACTAATTTTAAAACACTAAAGTTCGGTTATGAAATTGAAAAGAATAGGACTAATTTTTATCATGAGTAGTTTGGTTGTTTTTAGCCAGGCGCAGGTCAATGCTGTAGAGTTTGGTAAAAATAGAGTACAATATAAAAAACTGGTGTGGAAATTTCATCAATCGCCCAATTTTAATACGTATACATCACAAGGTGGCGTAGAACTTGGCAAGTTTGTAGCACAGGTGGCAGAGCAGGAATTAGGCGCTATCGAAAATTTTGTAGAATATTCTTTACAGCGTAGAGCCAACATTATTGTATACAGTAATTATGATGATTACAAAAGCAGCAATATTGGTCTAGGATCAGACTGGCAAAGTGCTGGCGGTCTAACAAAACTCGTAAACAATAAAATTGTGGTTTACTTTGATGGCAACCACACTAATTTAAAAAGACAAATTAAAGAAGGCATCGCCAAAGTATTATCTGACAATTTACTTTTTGGTGAAGACATTGGTGAGTTTGCAAGCAATCAAGCATTACTAGATTTACCCAAATGGATGCTTGATGGCTATGTTGTGTATGCTGCCGAAAACTGGAGCGTAGAAAAAGACGACGCACTTAAGAGTGCCATGCTTAGTGGTAGATACAATACGTTTTATCAATTTGCATTTGACAAGCCAACCCTTGCAGGGCATGCATTCTGGAATTATATCAGTGTAAAGTATAGAAAAGAAAACATCACGTATCTGCTTTATCTAGCTAGAATTTATAAAAACTTAAACAGCGCTTTTTTAAAAGTTTGCAAAAAGAAATTCAAGGAAGTATTATCTGAATTCATGGAATATGAACAGGATAAATATGCTAAAGACATTCGTCAGCGAAAAAATTCACCAAAAGGTCAATTGAATATTTCAGAAGACGTTTCTAAAAAAGATTATTTCAGATTTCAAGCCAACCCAAATCCAAAAAGCAACAATTATGCGGTCGTAGAATTTAACAGAGGCATTTACAGTGTAAAGCTGATGGAAAATTTTTACGACGGCCGTGTGCTTTTAAAATCAGGCGTGAGAACCAATCAAGGAGATATCAATCCCAACTATCCAATTATGGCTTGGGATAATAAAGGAACCAAATTATTAGTCATCTATTCGGAAGAAGGTGCTATTAAAATGTTTGTGTATGACGTGGTAACGCGCATTAAGAGGTTCAAGCAAAAAATTGCAGGCATCGATCAAATTTTAGATGCATCCTATATGCTAGACGCTAATAATGTAGTGATGAGTGCCGCTAAAAATGGCCATACCGATATTTATACTTACAAAATTGAAGAAAACCAATTAACACAGTTTACAGACGACGTATACGATGATTTGCATCCAAGTTTTGTTTCTTTTCCAAATAAATCTGGCATTCTATTTTCATCCAACAGGCCTAGCCCGTATGCGCCAAATAGCGACACCGCAATACCTAGCAAATATCATTTCAACGTGTTTATGGTTGACTATTTAAACAATAGTAAAAACAAACAAATCACACAGCTTACCAATTTAAAATACGGAAATGCAAGCTATCCAATGGGCTACAATACCAACCACTTTACTTTTGTAGCTGATGAAAACGGCGTTGGTAACAGATGGGCTGGATTTTTTGCAACGCAAAGAAATGGACTAGATACACTCTATCATATTGGTGACGATATGCTTCGCAACGCATCACCCAAAGAAATTGACTCTACCCTAAATGCATGGCAAAGAGAAAAACCAGATAGCATTAGTTTTTTTCAAGTATACAAAGACTCTACGTACACATTCCCTATTACCAATTACCAAAGTTCACTTTTAGAAACTAGAATAGCTGGTGATAAAGGACAAGTGAGTGAAGTAAGACGTGAAGGCGATTATAAATTCTTATACAAGTTGCGTGTTGACTCTATCGCACTAAAAAAGAGAAACCTCAATATAAGACCCACTACTTACATGAAAAAAGTAATGGATGAAATGAGAGCAGCAGAAGGTAACGCTATTGTTTACAAAAAAACAATTGACACTTCTGCAAAAGCCAATCTTTTTCAATCAGAATTTTCCGATGAGCCCACTGATAGTTTTTCTGTAAAAAAAGCGGATCTATTATCGGCGAAGGCAAAAAATATTTTGAGTGATTCCAAACTATTTGACTACCGACTTAAATTTAGTAGCGACTATATTTTAAGTGGATTTTCAAATAACTTATTACTCAATAGATATCAACCTTATGCAGGTGGCGCAGGCCCCATTCAATTAAACAATGGTAATAATTTCAACTTCAATTTAAGAATTGGTACCAGCGATTTATTAGAAGACCATAAGTTTATGGGTGGTATTCGTTTTGGAACCGACCTCAAAGACAAGGATATCATTTTTAGCTACCAAAACTTTAAAAAGAGATTGGATTGGGGTGCTACTTATTATAGAAGCAATGTAACCAACTACTTTAATACGCCTTATTCTAATATGCTTATTACCAATTTATTCCAAGGTAATATTGCGTATCCATTTAATGAAGTAAAAAGTTTACGTGCCACTTTTGGCCTTCGTATAGATAGAGGTATTTTAAAATCTTACGATAATAGAGTAGGCTATCCAGATCCAGGTGCACTTGCCTACCCTGACACAGTGAGTAAATTTATGGTGTCACGCATCGAGTATGTGCATGATAATACAATCAACCCAACACAAAATATTTGGAACGGACTGCGTTACAAAGTTTTCTTTGACATCAATATGCCAAGCCTTAAAACAGAAATGAACAATGGTAAGGCAACTTTAAATCTAGGTTTTGATGCACGTTACTACTACAAAATTTACAGGAATTTTATTTGGGCCGGAAGAGCTGCTGCTGATTTTTCGTGGGGCGGACAAAAGATTATTTATTATTTAGGTGGTGTTGATAGCTGGATCAATCCAAAGTTTAATAGTCAAAATTTTCCAGCACAGGACCAGAGCTATGCTTTCCAATCTCTAGCTGTAAACATGAGAGGCTACCAACAAAATATTGCAAACGGCAACAATGCATTTGTAATCAATTCAGAATTTAGACTACCTCTTTTTGCAACCATATTTAATAGACCTATCAACAACGCATTTTTACGCAACTTCCAAATCACGCAGTTTATAGATTTAGGAACGGCTTGGAATGGCAAGTACAACGGTATTAAACGCCCAGGTGATGTGATTGTAGACGCCAACTCTCCAGTAGTTGTAAAACTTGATGCGGGTGGTCTTGGCCCTTTTGCGGGTGGTTATGGATTTGGTGTAAGAAGTACCCTGCTTGGTTACTTTATGAAACTAGATGCTGCATGGCCAATGAAAGGCGTATTTAAAGGAAAGCCACTTTATTATTTCTCGCTAGGATTTGACTTTTAATACCTTGGTATTGTAATAACGGCAATTTGCTTGCAGGCCACAACTGTCACATTTTGGCGACCGGGCAAGACAGGTATACCTGCCATGTAGTATTAGCCAGTGGTGTGCTTTGTGCACCAGTTCCGAAGGAATATTTTTTATGAGTTCTTTTTCTACGGCAAGGGGCGTACTTGCTTTTTGTGCCACGAGCCCCAGTCTTTTACTCACCCTAAATACGTGTGTATCTACTGCCATATTGGGTTGCTGATCAATAACACTGGTAATAACGTTAGCCGTTTTTCTACCCACCCCTGGAAGTTCCACCAGTTCATCTACCGTCATGGGCACTTCGCCGCCAAATTTTGACAGCAGTAAATTAGCCATGCCAATTAAATGCTTAGACTTATTACTTGGATAAGAAATGCTTTTTATGAGCGCAAACATTTCGTCAAAACTAGCTTTCGCCATTTTTTGTGGCGTAGGAAATTTTGCAAAAATAGAAGGTGTGGTAAGATTCACGCGCTTATCGGTACACTGCGCTGATAAAATAACGGCTACTAATAGCTCAAAGGGATTGTTGTACAAAAGCTCGGTTTCCGCAATAGGAACCTGCACTTCAAAATAAGCAATGACGCCGGCGTATCTTTCTTTTTTAGTCATGGAAATACTAGTCCAGTCCTTTTTTAGAATAATTTTTAACCGCCTTTAATGAAAAAAGAGAGGGTCTTTTGAGCTCCAAAGCATTTAGCTGGGCAATAGAACGGCGGAGGGTTTTTAACTGTTCTTCTAGCACGTAATTGCCTTCTTCTAGAGCAGTATGTATAGCATCAGAGGTGGCTTTGGGGCACTCCTTATAGAGATACAACAACAAATCTTCCTCTTTAAACGGTTCCATACCCCTTATAAACGAGATAGGATCTGCTTTATTTTGTGGGGGCTAAAGAATCTTCGATAATATAAACGTCTTCGCCATCGCGCTTCATCAGGTAACGTTCGCGGGCAAATTTTTCGAGGGCAGCAGGATCATTTTGCAAATCGGTAAGCTCGGCTTTGGCTTTTTCAATTTGCTCTTGGTAATACTTTTTTTTGGTTTCCAACTTATCAAGTTCGGCCATGGTTTCCTTTTGCTGAAAATAATTACGTTGGTCAAAAAATAACATCCATACAATAAAAAATATGCCTGCGAGCAGGTATTTATTGGTTAGTATGGATGTTACTTTCTTCATTATAAAAAATTATTTCGTGCCAAACTTGATTTTCCCTTTCGGATAGATAGCTGTTGATCCTAACATTTCTTCGATACGAATTAACTGATTGTATTTTGCAATACGGTCTGTTCTTGAAGCCGAACCTGTTTTGATTTGACCACAGTTTAATGCAACTGCTAAATCAGCAATGGTTGTATCTTCTGTCTCACCGCTTCTGTGACTCATGATGGTATTGTAACCATTGTGTTGAGCAAGTGTAACAGCGTTAATCGTTTCAGTTAAAGTACCAATCTGGTTTACTTTTACGAGTAAGCCATTGGCAATTTTTTTATCGATACCTGTTTGTAAACGGTCTACGTTGGTAACAAATAAATCGTCACCTACTAATTGACATTTGCTGCCAACCGCTTGTGTAAGGGCTTTCCAGCCATTCCAATCATCTTCTGCCATACCATCTTCGATAGAAGCGATCGGATATTGTTTAACCCATTTTTCCCAGTACTTCACTAGCTCATCGCTGCTCATTACTTTACCGCTACTCTTATGGAAAACATATTTCTTTTTCTTAGCATCCCATAATTCACTGTTTGCAGCATCCATGGCAATTACAATTTGAGAACCTGTTTTGTAACCTGCTGCGCTAATTGCAGCGAGTACGGTTTCAATCGCTTCTTCGTTGCTTTGAATGTTTGGTGCAAATCCACCTTCGTCACCAACGTTGGTGCTGTATCCTTTTTTCTTTAACACAGATTTTAATGTGTGAAAAATTTCAACGCCCCATCTTAAGCCTTCGCTAAATGATGTAGCGCCTACAGGCATGATCATGAATTCTTGGAAATCGATTTTATTGTCAGCGTGTGCACCACCATTTAAAATATTCATCATTGGGATAGGCAATGTTTTTGCATTGGTGCCGCCAATATATCTGAAGAGTGGAAGCGCTGCTTCTTCTGCTGCTGCTTTTGCAACGGCCATACTAACTGCAAGCATTGCGTTAGCACCTAATTTACTTTTGTTAGGTGTTCCATCAAGTGCAATGAGCGCTTCGTCGATTGCTGCTTGTTGTGTAATATCAAAACCAACAATGGCGTCAGAAATTAATGTGTTTACATTTTTAACTGCTTTTAATACGCCCTTGCCTACATATTTTTTCTTATCGTTATCACGAAGTTCTACGGCTTCGTGGATACCTGTACTTGCACCACTTGGTACAGCAGCGCGTCCCATAGCGCCATCATCTGTTAATACATCAACTTCTACGGTAGGATTGCCACGACTATCTAAAATTTGACGGGCGTGTACTTCAATAATGTAACTCATGTTCGATTGCTTATTTTATGACTAATTAGTTTGATATTAAGGATGCAATTTAAGCATTTATAGGCGTTTCTGCGCCACTTGTTAGGGACCTAAACACAGATTCTAGGCTCTGGCTCTTATTACTGAGGAGATTAGACAATAAATCGTTGGCTACAATTTGACCTTTTGATAATATCAGGGCACTGGCACAGATAGCTTCTACTTCTTGGAGTATATGTGACGAAAAGAGCACTGTTTTTACCTGCCCTTGCTCCCTAATTACGTTTCTGATTTCAATAATTTGGTTGGGGTCAAGGCCTGATGTAGGCTCGTCTAATAATAACACAGATGGGTTATGAATAAGCGCTGCAGCCAGTCCTACCCGCTGCTTATAGCCTTTAGATAGCTGGCCTATTTTTTTATGCGACTCGTTTCCAAGGCCAGTAAGTTCAATACTATTTGTAACAGCATTTGATACGCTTTCGATAACGTGCACTTTACCAATAAAACTGAGGTATTCTTTAACGTACATGTCGTAGTAGAGTGGGTTGGCTTCTGCCAAATAGCCTATTTGCTTTTTTGCTGCAATAGGATCTTTCACCACATCAATGCCGTTAACGGTAATAGATCCAGCATCGGGGGTTAAATAGCCGGCAATCATTTTAAGTGTCGTGCTTTTGCCAGCACCATTAGGGCCTAAAAAACCAACCACAGCGCCAGCCGCCACAGAAAAACTGATGGACTGCACCGCTTTTTGGGTACCGTAGTTTTTACTTACCTCTTTTACCTCAATAGACATAATACAAAGATATTATTTCTTGTAAGAGCCGGCCACTTCAATTTCATAAACAATCTATAAAATCAGTGATTGTATTCACCTTTAATGGCATAGTAGCCAAAAATACTCATGCCTACAGCTATGGGAATAAAAATCACCACAAAAACACCCCATTGGATCACTGTGTCAATGCCAGGTTTTGCTGCAATTTCATGTGCAGCGGCACGCACAATAAAATAAATACAGGCAGGGCCTAATAATAGCCAAATGATGCCGGCAATTTTTTTAATTTGATTCATAGCAAATATTTTTAATCGTGCTTGGTATTAATTTTTGAATCGAGATACAGGGTACCAATAATAACAGAAACAGCGGCCACAATACTTGGGTATTGGAGTCCGGCAAGTGCATCTGCGGTATACATAGTAGTGAGTAATGTTGCAATAAAAGGCGTGAGGCCTCCAAACACACCATTACCAATATGGTACGGCAATGACATGGAGGTATACCTAATTTTTGTTGGAAACAATTCCACTAAAAATGCAGCGATAGGACCATATACCATCGTTACATACACAATCATTATAAATACAATGAGTACCATTTTCCAATAAATGCCATTAGCGAGTACTTTGCTTATTTTAACAACGGGTTTTATTGTTGTTTGTGCAGGATCCGCATACAAAGTATCGGTGGTAGTTGTGGTAACAACTGTGCCATCTGTGTAAGATTTTGTTGACATTGCTGTTCGTACAAAATCCCCTGAATTAGGGATAGAAACTGAATTAATTTTTGAAGTTGCAGCAGCTACAAGTTCCGTTTTTGTGGCCGTATCGGAAAGCTCTAAAAGACCTTTGAATAAAGGATTGTAGGTGATAACGGCAAGGAACATACCCACTAGCATAATCCATTTTCGGCCAATTTTATCGCTCCAAGAACCAAACACCACAAATAGTGGCGTGCCAAATAAAATGGCCCAAATTAAAATGGTACGCGACTGATCAAAATCTATTTTACAAACATTTTCAATAAATGATTGCGCATAAAATTGACCGGTATACCACACTACCCCTTGTCCCATGGTTGCTCCAAAAAGTGCAAGCAAAACCATCTTTAAATTTTCTTTATGGCCAAAACTTTCTTTGAGTGGATTTACAGAAATAGCGCCTTCCGATTTTAATTTAGAAAACAGTGGAGACTCCTGCATTTTTAAACGGATATAAATAGAAACACCCACAAGTACAATTGAAAACAAAAATGGAATACGCCAACCCCATGCATTAAATTTTGCAATAGATACAGCTGGGTCAATATCTAAACTATGGCGCGTAAATAAAATCACACTTAAGGAAACAAATAAACCCAGAGTTGCCGTTGTTTGAATCCATGAAGTGTAATAACCTCTTCTTCCTGCAGGCGCATGCTCGGCCACATAAGTAGCAGCGCCGCCATATTCTCCACCAAGTGCAAGTCCTTGCAGCAAACGAAGCGTTAATACAATAATAGGCGCAGCAAATCCAATAGATTCGTAACTAGGCACAAGCCCAATCGCAAATGTTGAACCACCCATCAAAACAAGGGTCAATAAAAAAGTATACTTACGGCCTACCAAATCACCTAGTCTTCCAAAAACAAGCGCACCAAAAGGTCTTACAATAAAACCCGCAGCAAAAGTGGCCAGTGTAGATAAAAGTGCCGCCGTTGGATTTGTTTTAGGAAAAAACTGACCCGCAATAACGGTAGCTAGGCTTCCAAAAATGTAAAAATCGTACCACTCAATTAAGGTGCCAAGTGAAGAGGCAGTAATTACCTGCCAAATTTTATTTTGTTTTTTCATGTGCTAAACAATAGTAGCAACAACTTACGCCAACCAACGCATTTTTCCAACTTTTTACGCCTCAATAAACGAACAAGCGTTTATTAATTCTTTGCGTAATAAATGAATAATAAAATAGTTAGTAACGTATATTTATGACTTCAAACGACAAGCCATGACCTATCCTTATCAGCTTACAAGCTTTGACGCATATAAAGAAGCCTACAAAAAAAGCATTGAAGACCCTGCTACTTTTTGGGGTGAGGTTGCAGAACATTTTACATGGCGTAAAAAATGGGATACCACACTTGAATGGAATTTTAAAGAACCAAAAGTAGAATGGTTTAAAGGTGGTAAATTAAATATCACCGAAAACTGTTTGGATAGACATATTCCTACCAAAGGACATTTACCTGCACTTATTTGGGAGCCCAATGCACCTGATGAAGCGGGTCGAGTACTCACCTATAGCAAACTCCTTGAAAAAGTTTGTCAATTTGCGCAAGTGCTTAAAAACAACGGCGTTCAAAGAGGCGACCGTGTTTGTATTTACATGGGTATGATTCCAGAACTAGCTATTGCAGTGCTTGCCTGCGCCCGCATTGGCGCCATTCACTCTGTGGTGTTTGGTGGGTTTTCGGCACAAAGTATTGCAGACCGTTTATTAGACGCAAATGCAGCCTTCATTGTCACTTGCGATGGTGCTTACAGAGGCGCGAAAGACATTCCATTAAAATCAGTGATTGATGATGCGCTTATTGGAAATAAAACCGTTAAGCGCGTTATTGTAGCAACCCGTACACGCACGCCTGTTTCTATGATTAAAGGACGCGACTGTTGGTGGGAGGATGAAATGAAACAAGTAGAAGAAAAAGGCATCACTTTTCTTGAAGCCGAAGAAATGGACGCGGAAGATCCTTTATTTATTTTATACACTTCTGGTTCTACCGGAAAACCAAAAGGCGTGGTGCATACCTGCGGCGGGTATATGGTATACACCAACTATACATTTGTAAATGTATTTCAGTACAAGCCTGGCCAAATTCATTTTTGTACCGCAGACATTGGCTGGATTACTGGACATAGTTATATTGTATACGGACCATTAAGCGCTGGCGCTACCACCTTATTATTTGAAGGCATTCCTACCTGGCCTGATGCAGGAAGATTTTGGGATGTAGTAGATAAATACAAAGTCAATATTTTATACACAGCGCCAACAGCCATCCGAAGTTTAATGGGTTTTGGTTTAGGCCCACTTCAAGGAAAAAATTTATCGTCACTAGAAGTCTTAGGAACCGTTGGTGAACCTATCAACGAAGAAGCATGGCACTGGTATGATCAAAATGTAGGCAAGGGCCGCTGTCCTATTGTAGACACTTGGTGGCAAACAGAAACGGGTGGTTGCCTCATTTCAAATTTAGCTGGCATAACACCTGCAAAGCCAAGCTGGGCAACACTTCCCATGCCAGGCCTCGAAATGGTACTGGTAGATGAAAATGGTAAAGAAGTGGTAGCAGAAGGAGATGAAACCATCTCTGGAAACCTTTGTATCAAATCGCCGTGGCCATCTATTTTGCGTACTACCTACGGTGATCATGAGCGTTGCAGAACCAACTATTTTGCCACATACGAAAATATGTATTTTACGGGCGATGGAGCATTAAAAGATAAGGATGGATTTTTTAGAATTACTGGAAGAGTAGACGACGTACTCAATGTAAGTGGTCATAGAATTGGAACCGCCGAAGTAGAAAACGCGATTAACATGCACGCCGGTGTAGTAGAAAGCGCTGTAGTAGGTTATCCGCACGACGTTAAAGGACAAGGTATTTATGCCTATGTAATATATGGTGGATCACATGCGCAGGACACACACGGTACTGGCGAACTTGTAAGAAAAGATATTTTACAAACCGTTACACGCATTATTGGAGCGATTGCAAAACCAGATAAAATACAATTTGTATCGGGTCTTCCAAAAACAAGAAGTGGTAAAATTATGCGCCGTATACTTCGCAAAATTGCAGAAGGTGAAACAGAAAATTTAGGCGATACAAGTACACTATTAGACCCTGCTGTTGTAGACGAAATTAAGAACGGAAAATTATAGCATCATTTTTAATGAAGCGCCTGACCAGTCAGGAAATAGGTTGCCATTTGTTTTTAAATTCAAGTGATTTTCTGCAACTGCACTAAACACGGCTCTAAAATCGGTGGTAACAGGGAGGTCTCTATTATCTTCGAGGTTTTCTTTGGCAAGGCTTCCCATGTTACTATATACTTTTCCGCCGGCAACGTCATTGCCTAATACAAATAGACAGCTAGCTCTACCATGATCGGTTCCACCCGTTCCATTTTGTGCTACCGTGCGACCAAATTCTGTCATGGTCATCAGGGTAACTTCATCTTGACGTTCTCCTAAATCCTGCCAAAACGCGGCAATACTGTCTGAAAAATCTTTTAGGTTGCGTGCAAAAATGCCGTTTGTAGTACCCTGGTTAAAATGTGTATCCCAACCGCCGCTTTCTGCAAAACCCACTTCGAGTCCAACATCCATTTTAATGAGTGTTGCAATTTGTTTGAGTGAATTGCCAAGTGCCGAGTTTGGATAAACAGCACCATTAGCGGGCTGATAATTTTTAATATTATTAGACTTTAAAATTTTGAGTGCTTCAAAACTTTCTTTGCCTGTTTTATTGAGTAGCTCGTTTGCAGTTTGATCGTAAAGCTCTTCAAATGAAGTGGCCGCTTTACCAGCAGCCATTGGGTTGCCTTTTAATTGAATCGAAAAATCTTGTAAATTATTAATAGCAATCGCATCCACATCGCCATATAAACTACGCGGCAAAGAACTTGTTACACTCACCGCAGAAAACGGCGTGGGCGCATGATTTAATAAGCCAACTGCTCTATTCAGCCAACCACTTGCGGTGCCTTTTGCAAACGGTGTACCCGACTCCATATAATCCTGTGCATCAAAATGACTTCTGGACGTATTAGGGCTACCCACCCCATGCACGACTGCTAAATTTTTTGCGTTAAAATAAGGAAACAAACTTTTTAATGAAGGGTGCATGGCGTAATGGTCGTCCAAATTAAAAGAACCTCCTTCACCTGCTGTTGGACGCATAAATAAACCTGGCCTTGCAAGTTGTAAAGCTGGGTCAGCAAAGGGTGTTACAGCCATCAGGCCATCCATCGCACCACGCTGAAAAATACAAACCAAGGTTTTATTTTTTTTATACATCGGTAGCATTTGTGTGCCCGCTGCCGCTTCTGTAATAAAACGGGGAAGCCCACTGATACCAGTAGCAAATAATGCAAGCGCACCCGATTTCATAAAAGCTCTTCTGTTTGCCATCGTCATTTATTTATTTGCGCTGAAACGCAGGTGAACCAATAATCACACCAACCACCTGTGCCATACTTTTTAATGGGGTGTTATTCATTTCAGTCATAGATTCTTTTTGCATGTCTTGCATACCGCCGGTGTCTTTACTGGCGGATGCGATTTTTAGATCGATATTTTGTGCGCGCACAATGGATATAATACGCTCCGAATTTTCTTTTTGATTGGCAACCGGTAATAGTAGCTTGGTATAAATTTGAAGCGCTTCTTCTACACTTTCAGGTTCATGGTTTTGATTGAGCTGCAATAAATTAGTTTTAAACCCAGGTATTTTTTGCGCAGCAATCGCCATTCCAAAATTCATTCTATTTAATAGTGATCCTGTATTGATCCAAAAATTTGCCCTATCCGGAAAGCCCGTTGGCGCCTGATAAAAATAAAATTTTTGACCCATTTTTTCGGACCAGGTAAACACCTGATAGGGCGCTGCTACTTCGGTACCCGTTGCACGTACGGCACTCACCGCTAGTTCAAATGGAGATTTTATTTTTTCTTTTTCTTTGGCCTTGGTCCAAAAATCAGGATGCATTACCATGGTTAACAACACTTCTTTAATTTCGCCTTTAGATCTTAAAAATGTTTTGGCCATTTCGTCTACAACTGCAGCTGGCGGTTCGTCCGCTATAAATTTAGCAGCCAGTTTGGTAGCAATAAATCGCGCCGTTGCTGGGTGTGATGCAAGCATAGCAAGCGCTTCCATACCTTCGTTGTATCCACCATTTGCAGGAAAAGTTTTTCCAAGAATTGTTTTTGCATTTTCGTCGTGCTTTTCACCACTATATAAAAAACAATCTTCTACTTGTAACCCTCTGCGTGTAAGTTGCGCTGGCGGGATATTGGAAAACCTTTTAGCAAGCGGCCCTTCTTCATACATGGGTTTAACGCCCCAGCCTGTTAAGGCGCGCGCTAACTCGGTTACATCAGATTGTGTGTATCCACCATTTACACCTAGTGTATGTAATTCCATCACTTCACGCGCATAGTTTTCATTTAAACCCTGCGATTTTCTTTTTTTAATTTGCGTTGTCATCTGATTTTCCATAGCATCCATTTTTTGCATAGAATCTTCAGAAACACCAGCAGCGGCTAGCATTTTTTTAGCAGCATTTAAATCTACTAAACGCTGCGCTGCTTTTAATTGACGCTTTGCATACTCATTGTCATTGCTGATGCTTAATGCATTGTCTAAATAGAGTAGCATAGCCGGATGCTTGGCAGTTGCAAAAAGGATTGATGAAAAATTATTGAGCACATTTGGTCTAATCGCATCGCGCTCGTATGGCAACACCAGTTGTTGCACCTGATTTTTTGTGAGTGATACATTAAAATGATTGAACCAAAAATCAGTTAACACTTCTTGTAATTGCGCATCACTATACACCGCTCTAATTACTTTTTGATTGATGAGTTCGCGCTGTAATTCTTGAAGTGGTCTAAAACCATAATCGGCTTGGAGTTTTTTGAGGGCTTCTCTATAAGCGGGTCTATCTGTTTTATCTACCGAGTCCTTATCGATATATCCTTTTGCAATGGCAAGCCTTAATAGTTGCGCAGGCTGCAAATAGGTATTTACAATAGAATCTGTGGGCATGCTTAGTGCCGTGTAACTAGAAAGCTTAACACGGACTTTTTCGTTGTCTTTTGCGGGTTGCAACTGTTCCAAAAACCAGTTTTCGAGTCCTTGCTTTACCACTTCCTCCACCTGACCTGGCTTTGGACCAAACGTAAAGCGGTTAAGTAAGTGTAAGGCAGCTTCCTGCTCCGTTAAACCCGCCTTTTTATAGGGCATTTTAGGCGCAGGCTGTATAAACGCCATTAAAAACAAAAAGCCAAACACAAATGCATACCTGATAATACGCTTATGTGTTTGGCTTGTAGGGTTAATTTTCATATTCAATTAGAGCCTCTAAAACAGTAAAAGTTTAATGACGCTTACTATTTATTTATGCATCCGCTTTTTTAGTGGCCACTTTGTATAAAATAGCGCCCATAGCAGCAAAAAACAAAGTACCTATTAAAAAGTATCCATTTTGAGAAACGCTATGTACAATGCCTTCTTCTAAGCTAATGGATGCCAAAAACTTTTCGCCTGCACTTGTACCCGTTGCAAAAGCAATAAGCACACCCGCTACTGCTCCACCGGCAACTAGTCCAGTTGCAAATAAAGAGCCTTTACTTAGGTCTTCGTCTTCGGCACTTGCAGCTGGCTTGTTTGCTTTTTTATCTTTCGCTTCCACAATACCTCTAATCGCACCACCAATAAATATAGGTAGTGTAGTTGCAAGTGGTAAATAAACACCAATCGCAAAGCTTAAAGATTTAATGCCACATAGCTCCATGGTAATGGCTAAAAACACACCCACCACCACATATTGCCAATCTAAGTTTTGAGATAAAATTCCTTTAATTAAAGTTGCCATGAGGGTAGCCTGCGGTGCTGGATATTTATCAGAACCAATCGCGTGCTGAATACCCTGCTCCATCATTTCTGTGGTAGGACGATCTAAAAATTTAACCGTTAATCCAATCACAATCGATGAAACAATCGCTCCCACAAAAAGAGCAATTTGTTGATTGCGTGGGGTAGCTCCAACAATGTATCCGCTTTTTAAATCTTGGGATGTAGCGCCCGCATTTGCAGCTGCAATACATATCATTCCACCTACAACAAGTACAAGTGGTTCAAATGCTTGGCCTGTCCAGCCTACACTTAAAAATATTAAACTCGTACCCATTACAGTAGCAATGGTCATACCACTAATTGGGTTATTAGAAGAACCAATAAGTCCTACAATACGTGACGATACGGTTACAAAAAGTGCACCAAATAAAATCACCAGCACGCCAATTAATAATTTTTGTAAAATACTTTCGCCAGGCACTTGCGGTAATACAGCAATAAGTGCAACAAGTGCTAAACTTCCAATGCCCACTACTTTTAAACTCAAATCTTTTTCGGTTCTTAAAACAGCTGCAGCGCTTGGGTCTTTACTATTTTGTAAAGAAGCAAAACTTCCTTTGATAGATTTAACAATCGTAGGAATGGTTTTTAATAAAGTAATGATACCGCCCGCCGTAACAGCGCCAGCACCTACTTGTCTGATATAAGCATAATAAATAGCTGCCGAATAATCATTAAACTGATGCGTAACAGGATCCCATCCACCTTTTCCACCTGGTTTTGCAAGATCCATTAAGTAACCAAGTTTTACCAGTTGCGCCGCAATCACATCGGCAGGTACAAGGGTTGATAAAAGCGGAATAAACACCATCCAGCTAAGTACACTACCTGCTACTAGTACCCCTGCTATTTTTGGACCAATGATATAA
>JAOASV010000321.1:523-1126 GCA_030158535.1 Sediminibacterium sp. | reverse complement strand
CATTACGTTCGCCCATTAAAAAAGTATAAAACGGATCGCGCCCCCACTCGCGTGGCATTAAATAACGCCCCTGCTTTGTAATGCGGGTATAATTTAATGAGTAATCCCAATTGTTTATTTTTTGTCCTACCCTAGCACCCAATACCAAACTGGATTGATCTGGATTAAAATAGGTTTTTGCAGCATCCTCGTTACCGCCGTTATTAACCACTGTTTGGGTTATTAATTGTAAACCGAAATAATAAGGCTGTTTTGCATTTTGGGTTTTGTCAATCTGAAAAAATACGCTGTTAAACATATTGTCTACAAACTGATTCCAAATTTGAATTTTATAATTTTTGATGCTGCCAATTTCTGCGCCAACAAGTGCCACACCACTAGATTCAAGTGCATTTTTATACCCCGATTTTGTGCCATCTACATTTACCCCTACCGAGTATATGCCAATCGACTCGCCTGTTTTATACCATGCTACCGTACCGCGTGGCGAAAATCTGTTAAGCCAACCCGCATACCATTTATTGTCTTTGTTTTTGTGTTGCATCCAAAGACCTTGTACTTCTGTAGGGCGCATCCTTCCATCTTGCAAATTAATAAAGGGCG
>JAOASV010000321.1:0-513 GCA_030158535.1 Sediminibacterium sp. | reverse complement strand
CTTCTAAACGGTCAATATCCGTTTTGTTGGCAGGGTCTGTAATATCAAATAAACCAAGCTCGTATCTATTGATGGTGCCAGACAATGGATGTGGCTTTGTTAAATCCGACGAAAATGCATCGTACACAAAGAATCCACTAACACCTACATTTATATTATATACCGGTTTAGAAATAAATTGAATACCACCGCCAATGGCCTGCGCATATTCCATCTCGCTATTTTTATTAAAATTGCTACTGAAAAAACTGCGCAAATGTCCGTGCAAAGTACCCATTTGAAAACGGTACAATAAATTACTACTGTCTACCTGCTTACTAGACTTACCCCACAACTTAGGATCTTCGTGGAGCTCTTGGTGCTGGGCATACGAAACGGTAGCGCATAATAATAATGCAATAGCAAAAAGCTTTTTCATAAAGGGAAAAGTAATACTTGACTAAAATGGTTAGAATGGCTAATTAATGTCCGCCACCAGTTGGGAAAAACAATTGTTGTGCAAGAATATAAAGC
>JAOASV010000320.1 GCA_030158535.1 Sediminibacterium sp. | reverse complement strand
CATGGAAGCTGCAGCCAGACATTATTTTAATAAATCAGCAAAATCGTTAACGCCTGCTCAGGCCGCCATGATTGTAGCCGGCTTTCCAAATCCTAAAAAATTTACTGCAAGTCCCATGAGCCGCCGCGTAAGTTGGCGCTACCCACAAATTTTAAGACAAATGAGTAATATAGATACCGACGAAGATATCTATTCATTACTTCGAAAATAAATGCCTACTTACCCGCTTTAAAAAAACGATAGGAATAGACAATGGGCGCAAGTACCATCGGTATCATGATCACAAAAAAACTAATAAATGACCATATACCTGGTAGTACAAAACCAAGTATCATTTGAAGTATGCCACCATACAACCAAAATTTTCCAGCATAGTTATGCGTGGCTTTCCAGTTTTCTTCACTAGATAATGTCCAAGGAAGTTTAAATCCTGCAAAATAGTTTTGAGAAAGCTTTGGAAAAAAAGAACCCATTACTGCAAATAATAAGCCTAGTAATGGTAGCAATAATTTATCGATAGGAAGGTTTGGAAATTTTGTTTTTGTTAAAATCACCATATTTAGTGCAGACATAAAGGCAACAATAATGAGTCCAAATATTTTAAAATATTCATCATTATTGTTTTCATACCTTTTAGGATCAATTTTTTTGATATTAATCATTACCATATAGGTGAACAAGCTAACAATTCCTATAAATACTGGACCAAAAAAAGCCATGCTTTTAGAACCAAAGCCATCGGCTTCTCCTTTGATATTAAAGTGTGTAGGTATGGTATCAGGCAGGCTATTATAAAAAGTAAATAAATATATAAATGGAGCGGATAATAGGAGTAGTACAATAAGATAATGAGAATAATTCTTATTCATAGTTAGCGGGTTAATATATTTGTAACGAACAATTACAAAGGATTGTAAAATTAAGAAAAATGAAGATTAAATTAGTAATAATTGGATTATTGGGTGTCATAGTTTGCGGACTCTTTTCTTTTACTTCAAAAACAGCGACAACGAGTACAACCGGAGAAGCCCTTGCAAAACAGTATTGCGGTAGTTGTCATTTGTATACGGCTCCTGATTTATTAGATAAAAAAACTTGGAAAGAAAGCATACTACCTAATATGGGTTGGAGACTGGGTATTAGAGGCGTTAATGACAGCCCCTATGCAGAAATGGAACCATCTGAAGCTGCCATTGTAGAGAAATTGAGGGTCTATCCAACTTCACCCATTATTTCAAAATCGGACTGGCAAAAAATTGTAGACTTTTATATTGCAAAAGCGCCAGCAACTGTAATTCCAGCAAAAAATACAACTGTTGTAAAAACATCCATTCGACAGTTTTTTAATCAGCCTGTTTTTATTGACAACAAACAAGCACCAAAAACAAGCATGATCAAATTTAATGAAGCCACTGGCACATTGTATGTGAGTGATGCCATTAATGAGTTGTATGCTTTAGATAAAAATTTGCGTCTCACTGAAACATGGAATACGCCATCTGCTGTGGTAGATTTATTGTTTGAAAAAAATAAAGAACCAAGGGCCTTATGTATTGGTAGCATTGCGCCTTCAGAAAAAAAAGAAGGTTTGTTAATATCACTTGACTCTACCGATCAGAAAAGCTCATTTGGTGGTTTGGCTAGACCTGTAAATATTGAAAAAGCAGATTTAAATCAGGACGGTAAAGAAGATATTCTTATTTGTCAATTTGGAAATCATACCGGCAAAATAAGTTGGTTGGATGGTGGTGATATCCGCAAAGAAAATATTTTAGTATACCGTCCAGGTGCTAGAAAAGCAGAAATTGTAGATTTAAACAAAGATGGAAAATTAGACATTGTAGTAATGATGGCGCAGGCCTACGAAGGCATTTATTATTTAGAAAATAAAGGTGATGGTAGTTTTAAAGAAACGCCACTGGTTAAATTTCCACCTGTGTATGGAGTAAGTTATTTTGAAATGGTGGATGTTAACAAAGATGGATATTTAGATATCGTTATGACCAATGGAGACAACTGGGATTTATCGAGGGTTAAAAAAAGATTTCATGGCGTTCGCATTTTAATCAATGACAAACTCAATCATTTTAAAGAAAGTTTTTTCTTTCCAATGTATGGCGCTAGTAAAGCTGTTGCGAGAGACTTTGATGGAGATGGGGATGTAGACATTGCAGCAATCTCTTTTTATGACGACCTTGCTAAACCAGAACAAGGATTTATTTATTTTGAAAACACGGGGAATATGCAGTTCAGCGCTGCTTCTACACCAGAAGCTGCCAATGGAAAGTGGCTTACCATGGAAGTCGCCGATATAGATAAAGATGGCGATACAGATATCGTACTTGGTTCTTTTATTTATACCTTTAGTGAAATGACACAACTCCTTATGAAAGGAATTGAACATTTCCCGCAGTTATTGGTGTTGCGCAACAATAAAACAAATTAATATGTTCCGCCTACTATTGATATTTCTTTTCCCAATCATTCAACTATCTCCAAATTGGGAGTCCAATTTTGACATTGCGAAACAGAGGTCATTAAAAGAAAACAAAATCATCCTCATCCATTTTGTACATAAAAATAGAGACGCTAAAAATATTAAACTAGAAAAAGCATTATTTGAAAGCAGCGACTTTATTGAATATGCAAACAAAGAGGTTGTATTATTAAAAGTAGATTTAGGAATAGAGCGGACTGGTGATAGCGAAAAACAATTTCACCACAATTCAATACTACTTGAACGCTTTAACAATAAAGTGCTAGCTCCTTATACCATCATTACAGATGCCGAAGGAAATATTTTGAAGCGCTGGAGTCATGAACAACCAATAGCCCCTGCTGATTTTGTTAGATCAATTAAAGAATCTATAGAAGCCCATAAACAATAACTTTCATGAAAAAGATTATACAATATACTGGGATAGGAATTATTACAATTTTAATAGTCGTTGTTGTTGGGATTTTGGCGCTAGCAGAATCAGATAAAAAATTAGAAACACTACTACCTCTTTATACGAGCAAAGAATCAAAATTTTTGCCTGTATTAGGTATGCAGGTACATTATACAATAGAAGGGCCCGAGTCAGATACGGTTCCACTTGTGCTAATACACGGAACATCGGCATCCCTTCATACCTGGGATAGTTTAACACTGCTTCTAAAAGACAAAAAGAAAATTATTCGTTTTGACCTACCTGCTTTTGGGTTAACCGGGCCCAATAAAGAAAATACATACAATGCAGATGTCTATAACATTTTTGTAGATTCGGTATTAGAAAAATTAAAAGTTACATCATGTATTGTAGCAGGAAATTCACTAGGGGGAAGCATTGCATGGCATTACGCGCTATATAACAAAACAAGGGTACAGCAACTAATATTACTTGATGCAAGTGGATATCCTAAAAAAAATGAAAAAGGGTCGCTTGGTTTTAAAATTGCAAGTATGCCTGTTATCAATAATTTATTATTATGGGTAACGCCTAAATTTTTAGTCAAAAAAAGTTTAGAAGGTGTTTTTGTAGATAAAACTAAAATCAATGACGAATCTATTAACCGTTACCACGATTTACTATTAAGAGAGGGCAACAGAAAAGCCGCACTCTCTATTTTTAAAGCCGGCTTTAAACCTACCCCTACCCCTATAAAAACAATTACTATTCCAACACTTATTATTTGGGGCGATCAGGATCAGCTCATCAATGTTTCCAATGCATATCTTTTTAATAAAGACATCAAAGGAAGTAAACTTGTTGTGTTAAAGAATGTTGGACATGCGCCTATGGAAGAAACGCCTACCAAAGTAGCTGCAGCCATTTGTACATTTTTAAATTTACCCTAGTCAAGCGCTATGCCCGGATTTTCGAGGGCATTTGCACTATCTGGTGCATCGTTTAAAACCTCTACATCCCTTAATTGACGATGAATAGCACGGGTACGCACACCCACTACTTCATCAAGTTGCTTGAGACCATTTTGAATATTGCCTTGCGCTTTTTCAATAAGGCCGCCAAATTTTTCAAATTCGGTTTTTACATTACCCAGCACTTTCCAAACCTCACCACTACGCTTTTGAATTGCGAGTGTTTTAAAGCCCATTTGTAAACTATTTAAAATGGCGGCTAGCGTGCTTGGCCCCGTCACCACTATTTTATAATTGCGCTGTAAATCTTCGAGTAAGCTAGCTTTTCTTACCACTTCGGCATAGATTCCCTCGAATGGTAAAAATAGAATGCCAAAATCGGTGGTATTGGGCGGATCAATGTATTTATCAGAAATATCTTTAGCCATTTTTTTAATGGTTTGCTCTAAATTTTTTTGCGCTATTTCTATTTGAGGTAAATCAGAAGTGTCGTAAGCAGTTTGTAACTGCTCATATACATCTTTAGGAAATTTAGCATCGATAGGAAGCCAAACCTGTTTGTTGTTATCATCTCGCCCAGGTAGTTTAATGGCAAATTCTACAATGTCTGCACTGTTTTGTTTGGTTTTAACATTGGCCGCATACTGCTCTGGTGCTAGAATCTGCTCTAATAACATGGCTAGCTGCACTTCACCAATGCCACCACGCATTTTAACGTTACTCAACACTTTTTTTAATCCACCTACATCACCAGCTAGTGTTTTCATTTCTCCAAGACCAACCTGCACGGCTTCCAATTGCTTGCCCACCGCTTCAAAGGATTGACCCAGTCTTTCATTCAACGTTTTTTGAAGCTTTTCATCCACTGTTTCGCGCATTTGCTCTAGCTTTTTTTCAGTTTGTTGCACAAGTTTAGATTGGCCTTCTGTTAGGTCGGTAAATTTATTTTTAAGCTCTTGCGTTAAATCAATTAAGCCTGTTCTCAAATCATCTCTATTGAGTTTATGATTAGCATCTGTTTTTTGAATTAGGCTATCAAGTCCAGATTGTAGTCTGTTGTTGATTTCCGTTCTATTCATACTAAAATCTGTTTTTATAGAATGCTCTAGTTGGGCAATTTTAGATTGTAGTACGGCCATTTCGCTTTGCAAACCTGCGCCACTATTGGATTTTATAAGAAGCAGGATCACAAGTAAAAGCGATAGGCTACTAACGGCAAGGGAAGCATATAAAACAAATTCGTTCATTCGTAAAATTTTAGAAATCAAAGATACAGTCAGGGTCCTCCGCCTATTGGAGCACCAACATTATTTAACAAAAAAATGTAACGGTTTATTATGAAATAGTTGGTGTAATTTGAGGTTATGTCTGCTACACTTTCTTATAAAATTTATTCGGTATCAGATCAAGCGGTTACACTTGATTTTGGTGGACCTATCAGTGTAGCAACAAATGATAGGGTATACATGCTAATGTCCTCGCTTTTAAAAAATAAATTAGATGGTGTTACTGATATTATTCCTGCCTATAGTTCTATAACCGTTGTTTATGATTATATGACGGTATACCAGCAGCAATTAAAAAAAGAAAATAACCAATCCGTTAGTTCAGTGATCAAAAAATGGATGGAAGTTAATCTAACAGAGCATGTTAATGACACCGGGGCAAACAAAAAAGAAATAATCATTCCAGTATGTTATGATAAAACTTTGGGTCTTGATATCGAATCAGTTGCAAAAAAACACAATCTAACTATCCAAGAAGTTATTGAATTACATACGGCTACAACCTACCGTGTTTTTATGAATGGATTTTTACCTGGCTTTGCGTATATGGGTATTGTAGATCCTGCCATTCAAACGCCAAGACATGAAAGTCCAAGGCCAGTTGTAAAGGCTGGAAGTGTTGGTATTGCTGGCGTTCAAACAGGTATATATCCAAGTGATTCACCAGGTGGATGGCAAATTATTGGTAAAACGCCAGTTCCATTAATAGATGAAAACGAAAATATTTTACTAAAGCCCGGGAGCTTTGTAAGATTTAATGCCATTTCTCTTTTTGAATTTGAAAAACTAAATAAACAATGAGTATTCAAATTACAAAAGCAGGAATTTTAGATAGCTTACAGGGTTTACCAAAAAATGGAAAACAACAGGAAGGGTTTAGTCCGGGCGGATCTATGGATATGGTGGCGCATTCGGTTGCCAATGCACTTGTGGGAAACAAAAGAGATGCTACTACTTTAGAAATGCATATTCCTGCCGCAGAAATTGTATTTCATAAAGAAACCATTTTTGCATTTACAGGTGCTGCAAATTCAGCTACACTGGATAACGAAACCGTGTATGGCAATCAACCCATTGTTGTAAATGCTGGATCAAAACTATCATTTAACACGTGCGCTAATGGAGCTAGAATTTATCTAGCCGTGCAAGGTGGATTTGAAAGTAAAAAAGGAAAGCTTTTAAAAAACGATGTTTTAAATACCGTTGCATCATTTGGTTATCACTTTGAAGGAGTGGGACAATTACATGCATTAACACTAGGTTGGACAGCAAATACGCAGGAATTTTACCGTTCCAATATCATTCGTTGCATAAAAGGACCCAACTTTACTGTATTATTAAAACATGAAATAGACGGTTTTGAAAGTAAAAGATTTGAAATAGACATGCAAAGCAACCGAATGGGCTTTCGCTTAAATAGTGCGCCCATTTCCCATACGGTTCCGCCAGAGCTATTATCCTCCGCCGTAACTAGAGGCACTTTACAATTAACGCCAAGTGGCCAACTCATTGTGCTAATGGCCGATCATCAAACCACTGGCGGCTATCCACGCATTGGGACCGTGATTAGCGCAGACATGCCTTCGCTGGCACAAATGCCTATTGGTAGTTCTTTTGGGATAGCATGGATAAGCATTGAAGAAGCGGAAACACTTTTATTACAGCAGGAAACAAATTTGCAGCAATTAGAAAATGCCTGTAAATTCAGGTTACAAGAATACTTTTCTGAAAAATAAGATGCTACTGATTAATTGTGATATGGGCGAGGGGTTAGACAATGATGAATCAATCATGCCCTATATAGACGCCGCAAACATTGCCTGTGGTTATCATGCAGGTGATACGGATACCATCAAAAAAACAATTGCATTAGCACAAAAATATAAAGTACAAATAGGGGCGCACTTCTCTTACGCAGACAAAGAAAATTTTGGAAGAAAAGAAATGTTTTTGTCAAATGAAGTAGTGTATGATATAGTATCTGAACAGCTACTGCAATTTTCAAGCATCGCAAAAGAAATGGGAGAAGATGTAACACATGTAAAACCACATGGCGCTTTATATAACCAAGCTGCTAAAAATATAGAACTGGCTACAACCATTGCCACGGCTGTATTTGACCAGTTACCTACTGCTGTATATTATGGTTTAAGCGGCAGCATAATGTTAGAGGCAGCAAGGAATCAAAAACTTGCCATTGCACATGAAGTTTTTGCAGATAGAGCCTATCTAAACGATGGTAGTTTGTGCCCGAGAAATATTAGTGGATCTGTATTTACAAATGAAAAAAGCGTGGAGAAACAAGTATCACTTTTAATGCAAGAGAAAAAAATAAGAGCCATGGATGGAACCATCATTGATGTGGCTGCAGACACCATTTGTATTCATGCCGATACACCCAACGCTCTTGCATTTGCAAAAGTAATTTTTAGCATTGTAAAAAATAAATAGCATTGAATTCAGGAAAAAAACAAAATGCAATATTGGGCGCGGCTTTTTTAATGGCCACTTCTGCGATAGGTCCTGGATTTTTAACGCAAACCACTGTCTTTACCCAGCAGCTACTTGCTAGTTTTGGTTTTGTAATTCTACTATCAATACTACTAGACATTGGCGCACAATTAAATATTTGGAGAATTTTGGTCGTAAGTAGTAAACGCGCACCCATCATCGCCAATGAACTAATGCCGGGCCTTGGGTATTTGATAACTGGGCTCATTGTAATCGGCGGCCTCGCTTTTAACATTGGCAATATTGGGGGTTGTGGGTTAGGGCTCGAAGTATTAACCGGACTGAATCCAAAACTGGGGGCAGTTATCAGTTGCCTTTTAGCCCTATTTATATTTTGGATGAAGGAAGCCGGTGATTTACTGGACCGTTTTACCAAAATACTAGGGCTTGTTATGATGGCGCTTACCTTATTTATCGCACTAAGCTCCAATCCGCCTGTGTTTGAAGCCATAACCCATAGTTTTATGCCAACTGTGTTTAGCGCTAAATCGGTGGTAACACTCGTTGGCGGAACAGTAGGTGGATATATTTGTTTTGCGGGTGGTCACCGTTTGTTGGATGCTGGCTATTCCGGAACAGCATCTTTAAAGGATACCAACAGAAGTGCCGTGTCAGGTATTTTAATTACCGCTATCATGCGTATCGTTTTATTTTTAGCGGCATTAGGCGTTGTATCGGGTGGTGCCATTTTAGATCCCGCAAATCCGGCGGCTAGTGTTTTTAAAATTGCAGCTGGAAATATTGGCTATATATTTTTTGGTGTCGTGCTTTGGTGTGCTGCTATCACATCCGTTGTTGGAGCCGCCTATACTTCTATTTCTTTTTTACGAAATTTTAGTAGCCGGGTGGATAGGCATCAGCAAATTTCAATTAGTATTTTTATAATTATTAGCACCCTACTTTTTGCAGTTTTAGGAAACCCTGTAAAAATACTTGTTACGGTTGGCGCACTCAACGGTCTTATTTTACCCATAGCATTAGCCGTTATTTTAATAGCCGCACGCCACAAAAAAATAGTAGGAAATTATAAGCAGCCTTTGTGGCTAGATATAGCAGGGTGGCTGGTTGTAGCGGTTATGACTACCTTAAGTATACTTACCATTAAAGATTGGATTGCTGGTTTATTGTAACCCAGCTCTGGCTAATAAAGCAGCTGCATTTGCAGCTGCGTCAACAGTAGGTACTTCAATTGTATGAATCAACGTTTCCGCATTTTCTCTATTATAGGCACCTTTCAAATATAATTTATCGTAGTAGGTAAGCAGTATATTAAAACTACTTTCAACATCGTCTTCTATTAAAAAATTAATAGCGGTTTTTGTTTCTAATCCACCCAATCTTTTTTTGATTCGAAGAATGGCGCTCATCAATTTATCTTTTTCAAATTTGCCATATCCCTTCAAAATAAATTGAAGCCTTTGTGAAAATGAAATATCTAAAAAATACAATTTGCTTTTTCTAATTTGCTCAAACAATTGAGGTGGTATATTAACAAGTCCAATGCGCCTACTTTCATCTTCTATCCAAATGTAAGATTGGCTTTGACTGATTTTATATAGTGACTGTGCCAATAAATTTTCAAACTGTTCTTGCGAAGGTTGCACGGGCTGTCCCAAATTTCCAAATGTAGAACCCTTATGATGCGCAAGGCCTTCTAAATCAATAATGGGCTCGTTTAATGCTTGAAGTGCATGCAAGGTTTCTGTTTTACCAGATCCCGTATAACCACCTATCACTTTAAAGGGGTACTCCATGTTAAATTGAGCTAATACCCAGTTACGGTAGGCCTTATAGCCACCCGCAAGTGTATACACCGTATAACCGTATAAGTCTAAAAGCCATGCTACGCCGGCACTGCGCATGCCCCCACGCCAACAGTGCACCAGCACCACTTTATTGTTAGGATCGGGGCTTGCTGCTAGAAACGCCTCCACTTCATTAACCATTGAAGCCATTTTGACCCCAAAATAATTGAGACCTAATTTAATGGCAGGTTGCTTCCCTTGTTGTTTGTAAGCCGTGCCTACTACTTTTCGTTCTTCATCTGTAAATAAGGGTAAAGAATAGGCGTTTTTCATATGCGCATGCGCATATTCCGATGGGCTTCGTACATCCAGTATTGGATGCTGTTCCATCATGGAAACAAATTCTGTTATAGATATCCGTTTTACAGCCATCCTTACAAATATAAAGAAACGCTGTTAGATTGATTTTTTTCTATTCACTAAATAAACACCCGAAAAAATAAGAATAGCTGCTGCTGCTTTAATGAATGTAAAATGTTCACCAGCAAAAACCATTGCGATAATGGTTGCAAAAACGGGTTGTGTGTATATGTATGCACCCGTTACAGATGGACCTAGCTCCTGCAATCCATACACCGTAAATAAATACGATAAAAAAGTAACAAGGAGTACGACAAACGCAAGTGCTAACCACTGTGATGTTCCAAACAAAGACCAATCGGTGGCGATAAAGTCAGGAAGTGCAATAGGCAAAATAAAAATGCTGCCAAAAGTAAATACCCAGCGAAGTACATGAAGTGCATTGTATTTTTCCATGAGTGGTTTTACCAGCACCATGTAAAATGCATAAGAAATAGCATTGATAAGAATAAACAAATCACCCAGTAAACTACTGCCATTATTAGATTGACCATCTTTAACCAGTACGAGTAAAGTGGCACCACCAATACCAAGTAACAAGCCAATCAATTTATTGATACTAAACTTTTCACCAATAAGCCAAATGGCAATGATGGTAATAAATATGGGTGTGGCTAAAGAAAGTAAAGAACTATGAATCGCAGATGTTAATGCCAATCCTTTTACAAACATAATTTGATTGATGGCTACACCTGTGATACCACATAGTATAAATAAGGGAATATCTTTTTTATCGATAGATACTTTTGATGGTTTGAAAAATAACAAAGACCAAAATAATACAAGACTCACAACCACACGCACCACATTTAACGAATAGGGCGCTAAATAAGCCGGCGTAATTGTTTTTATTACCGCATACCCAGCTCCAAAAATTAAATTGGCAATTAATACTGCAAAGTGTGCCTTTGTTTTTGAATTCATGTGGCAAATATAAAGCAATGCTTGTCTGCTTTATCATTAAGTGTGTTCAGATCAAATGTAGCCTGATCCATCATTACAGCCATTTGTCGACTTGCAAGAGATCTTGCCAAATATACCTGCTCTGTTTGACCCGGTGTAGGTATCAATATCATTTTTTTGTGCAGCGGTAATAGTTCCATGAGCGTAGAATATCCACTTCGACACACAATATATTCAGACTGCATAATGATGTCAAGCAAATCTTGACCACGTGCATAACGCAGTTTAGTAAGTGTTTCTTTTATTTGGTAATGATTGGGTAAATCGGAAGGCCTTCCTTCAATTAGTATACAAGGTTCATGTAAACGCGCTGACCCTGATTCAATTAAATTTTGTAGTATCGTTCGTTGTGGCTCTGGACCCGATAATAAAAAACAGTATGTATATTTTTTTGGTGGCGCAGTGGTAGTTGCGTTTTGTAACACACTAAACTGGCTTAGAGCACCAATATACTTAACCGGTATTTTTGGCATGACATCCGGATGAGACAAATCCGCTGCAAAGCCCGGATAATCCAGCGTGTCAGGAACCCAGCACTCCGAAAATTTATTGATAAAATAGTACTGCGTTTTTTGAATGATTGTTTCAACCCATTTAAATGGAGCTTTAACAAGTAATTGATGGCTGATAAATGTGGTTTTTAATTGGCTGTTGTACAGACCATACCTATTATCAGAAATCACCTGATCAAACGCTGTTGCATGCAATTGTAACCAGCGGTGCTCTTTATAAATTGCAGTAGCAATTTTAGGTAACTGAAAAAATAAAACAACAGGGAGCAACCAAGCTTTTTTACTATACCGAATATTATATTTAGGTATTGTTATATAAGTGATATTGGGAAAATAATATTGTAATAATTTTTTTTGAGCGCCATCAGCGGCAATGGTAACCATGTGGCCCTTTTCAATACAATCATGAATAATGGGCACGCATCTAGAAGCATGTCCAAGCCCCCAATCGAGTGGAGCAATTAAAATTCGTTGTATGGACGCCTCTGTTTTGATGGTAAATGGATAAATTTTTACGTAATTTAGTATTCAATTATGAAACACCCTCTACTTAAAATTATTATCATCACCCTAGTGATGGCTGTTATGGCCTCTTCTTGCAGCGTTTTTAAGCCCGGCTATCAGCGAAAAGGCGGTTGCGGCTGCGCAAAAGATGTTAGATAAGTCTACCAGAATTTAACGTACAAGGCACTTAAGAGCATGAGTATGATTACAATCAGCACGAGTGTTGATTTGCTAACCTTAAACATACTTGCATCTATTTCAAATGCTTTAGGGTTTACTTTAGGACCTGCCATACTTACTATCACCATGATGATAATGGTAAGTACAAAAGACCAACCCATATTTATTAAAAATGGAATTTCGTAAGCACCGCTTTTATTTAGGTACGCGGTATACATGATATTGTCGGTTCCAAAAAGTGGAATAGCATAACTGTTAAAAAATATAGCTAATAAAAATCCGGTAATTAAACCAGTCATGGCAGCCGCACCAGTAGTGCGCTTCCAGAAAAATCCTAACATAAACATGGCAAATACACCTGGGCTAATAAAGCCGGTATATTTTTGAATAAACGTAAATCCACCTTCGCCACTAATACCCAACAAATCTTTCCAAGTAAATATAACGGCAATAACCATTGAAATAAATACGGTTAAACGGCCTGTCCATACCAACTTTTTTTCATCGGCATCTTTATTGATATATTTCTTGTAAACATCTAAAGTAAAAATGGTTGAAATACTATTTGCCTTACCAGCAAGCGATGCAACAATCGCAGCAGTGAGTGCGGCAATCGCTAGTCCTTTTAAGCCAGCAGGTAAAAATGCAAGAATAGCAGAGTAGGCGCCGTCTTTTCCACCTTCAAAACCTGCTAACTGACCATTTTTATAGAGCACAAATGCTGCAATACCCGGAAGCATTACAATAACAGGCATAAATAATTTCATGAAGCCGGCAAACAAGATACCTTTTCTTGCCGTTTCTAATTGTGCACCAAGTGCGCGTTGTGTGATATACTGATTACAGCCCCAATAATTTAAATTCAAAATCCATTGGCCTGCAAAATACATAGCGATACCAGGTAAAATAATATACTTATCTCTTGCCAACTGCCCAGCAGCGCTCATATCGGTGTTATTGGGTTTTGGTAAAATTAAATGGAAGTGTTCTGGGGCTTGCGATAGCAAGGTATTAAATCCTGCAAGTGCACTGCCATCCACTACATGATTGATTCGTTGATCCACAATTTCTAATGCCATGTATACGGTTGCAAAACCGCCAATAATTAAAACAGCAACCTGAATTACATCGGTGTAACCAATTACTTTCATGCCACCTAGCGTAATGATCAGCGCCATGAGCATAAGTCCTATCATTACGAGGTGTAAATAATCGCCACCCAATAATCCATTGATTGCAACGGCTCCTAAATATAAAATAGAAGTAAAGTTTACAAACACATACAACAACAACCAAAATATGGCCATTACAAGCGCCACAGATTCGTTATACCTCGTTTTTAAAAATTGAGGCATCGTGTAAATCTTGTTCTTCAAATAAATTGGGATGAACCAAACCGCAATAATGATTAAACCAAGCGCCGCTATCCATTCGTAGGCTGCAATGGCAACACCCACAAAAAAACCTTCTCCACTCATTCCAATAAACTGCTCTGCAGAAATATTAGAGGCAATTAATGAGGCTCCAATAGCCCACCAGGTAAGGGATCCTTCGGCTAAAAAAAAGTCTTGAGACGCTGATACGCTGTCTTTCTTTTTTCGGTACACCCAATAACCATAACTAGCAACCATTAAAAAATAAAGTACAAAAACAATTTTATCTGATAGTGCTAATGAACTCATAATTGGTTGCTAGTTATGATTGTAAAAAATATTGGGGTATTAAAATTTAATTATTCGATTGTTTTGTAGTCTTTAAAGATTTTAACAGGCGCCGCTTCTGCAAGTGATCTCAATGTTTTCCAAGTACCATCAAAAAACTTATTAGCGCGCGCTATTACTTCACCAACTTTTTGCTCTGCAAATGTAATAAGCCTGTCTTCTTGTGCACCAGGCGCTACCGGCTTACCCATTACTGTCATTCTGGCTTCACCAAAAACACTACTTACTGTTACTTGCGGAATGTTGCCGTAACCTTGTTTTGTTTGTGGTTTGCCATTAAGCATTTCTCTAATCGCTTTTAATTCATCTTTAGCAGCAGTTACTGTTTTGCGAATGGTATCTGCTGCTTTTTTATCCATATCTCTTAGGTTGGCTTCAATTTTTGCAATGATGCCATCTGCTTCTGTCATACGCTCATTTAACGTATTTAGTTTTTCGGTGGTTTTATCTAGACGTGCATTTGCTTTTCTGATGGCGTCACGCACTTCTTTAGAAGTTGGTGCATAAGGATCATCATTTACAACAAGCATGGTGCTATCAGAAAAATTACGACCAACACTTACGACTACTTTATAAGTTCCAGGATCCACTGGTAAGCCTGGTGCTTCTTGTGGCGCACCACCGCCAAAACCAGCGCCGCCGCCCATTCTGCCGCCTCTTCCGCCGCCGCCACTTGCGCGAAGGCCGCGTCCTTCCATTCCCCAGAAATATCTATTATACCCAGAGTCTGTTTTTGTACGAATGGTTCTAACGAGTGTATTAGTGGCATCATAAAAACGTAAAGTTGCGGTGTCTCCAATGGCATTTTTACCGGTATCAGACGCTGCTTTACTTACAAAAAAGCTAATTGGTAATCCAGCTCTTTTATTTTCACCTTCGTAAGTGCCCCAAACGCTATACTCAATACCCATTGCGTTTTTACGGTGTGCTTGGTAACCAGCTGGCGCATTAAATACTGTTACTTTATTTGAAAATACTTTACCCATATTAGCTGCTGCTTTTCTCAAGCCGCCTATATCATCTAAAATATAAATAGCTCTACCAAAAGTTGCAATGACTAAATCGTTTTCTCTTTCTTGAATCGCTAGATCGTAGGTAGAAACAGAAGGATAATCATTTTTGAATTGTTGGAATGTTGCCGCGTTATCGAGGCTAATCCATAAGCCCTGCTCGGTACCAACAAAAATCAAATTAGGTTGTGTTGGATCTTGCAATACACAAAGTGCATATCCAATTACCTTTTTATCTTCTAAAATATTGGTCCATGTTTTTCCAAAATCGGTGGTTCTAAAAACAGTAGGTTTCATGTTACCTCTTCTGTAATCGTTTGCAACTACAAAAGCTTCTCCTGCATTAAAACGAGATGCACGAATTTGTGGAACCCATGCGCCAAGCGGCATTCCAGGGATTTTACCTCTAAAGTTTGTCCATGTTTTACCACCATCTTGCGTTAATTGAACGTTACCATCATCGGTACCTGCCCAAATAACACCTTGCTGTTTTGCAGAAGGTTCGATACAAATAACGGTGCAATAGTTTTCAGCTCCGGTAATGTCTACGTTTAATCCTCCATTATTAGACTGATCCATTTTTGCACTATCGCGCGTTGTTAGATCATCAGAAATTTGTGTCCATGAAGCGCCCTTGTCGGTACTCTTGTTTACAAATTGAGAACCGTAATAAATTGTTTTTTTATCAAAAGGATCTTGTGCAATCGCTGCGTTCCAATTAAAACGCTGACGCACGCCTGGTGCTGGACTTGGAGGACGAATACTCCACTCTTCACCAGTTGCTATATTATAACGGCCCACTGCACCACCTTGGCTCATGCTGTATACCCAGTTTGCATCTTCTGCATCTGGAACAACATCAAAGCCATCACCACCGCCAACACCTTGCCAATATGCATTTCTAATACCGCTGTTTACCCAAACGTATGCAGGACCATGCCAGCTTCCGTTATCTTGTAAACCACCCATTACGTTGTACGGAATTTTATTGTCTACATTGATATGATAAAATTGTCCAAGTGGTAATTTCTCATCAAACTGCCATGTTTTACCACGGTCTCTTGAAATGCCAATACCACCATCATTACCATCAATAATGAAATTTCCATTTTGTGGATGAATCCACCAAGCGTGGTGATCCGGATGAATACCGCTGTAAGGAATCACTGATTTAAATGTTTTACCAGCGTCTTCACTTACGGTAATCATTTGATTGATATTGTACAATCTGTTTTCGTTGGTTGGATCAATAGCGATGTCTTGAAAATAAAATGCACGGTTTGTAACAACCGAAGGATCACTGTTTACAAGCTCCCATTTTAATCCACCATCTTCTGATTTATATAAACCATTTTTTGTTGCTTCTACAAGTGCATATACCCTGTTTGGATCATTACGACCCACTGTAATGCCTATACGGCCTAGGTTTCCGTCAGGTAAACCATCTTCTTTTCCTAATTTTTTAAATGTTTTACCACCATCATAGGTAACATAAAATCCACTTCCTTTTCCGCCACCTTGTAAGCTCCATGGTGTTCTTTGGTGTTGATACATGTTTACAAATAACTTGTTTGGATTTACTGGATCCATCACCATATCACCTACACCACTTGTATCATTGGTGTGTAAAATAAGTTTCCATGATTGACCACCATCTGTTGTTTTGTATAAGCCTCTTTCTGGATGTGGAACAAATGGATTACCAATAACACCCGCGTATACAACATCCGGATTTGTTGGATCAATAATAATACGGTGGATGTTTCTAGTTTTTTCTAGACCCATACACTTCCATGTTTTACCACCATCTAAACTTTTATAAATACCTTCTCCTAAACTCACAGAGTTTCTTGGATTACCTTCTCCAGTTCCTGCCCAAACAATACTTGGATTGCTTTGTGTAATTGCGACAGAACCAATATTTAAAATAGGTTGATCATCAAAAATAGAAGCCCAACTAGCGCCACCATTTTCAGATTTCCAAACGCCGCCACTAGCCGTTCCCAAATAAATAATATTAGGGTTTGACCACACTGCATCAATCGCAGTAACACGTCCACTCATACCTGCTGGACCAATGCTTCTTGGTTTTAAACCTTTAAAATGCTTCGCAATGTCAATGTTTTGCGCGCTTGTGCAAAGAGCAATTACAAGAAATGTAAATGCGGAAAAGAATTTTTTCATAAATGGTGATTTTGTAACGGGTAATTTCCTAAATAATTGGTCAATTTCCAAAAAAGTTAGCTGAATGGTTGCATAAAATAGATGAATTATTGAATGGTAAACCAAGTGTAACTTTCTGGCTCGATCGTAACAGTAAGCATAAGCTCGTGATTTCTATTCAATGTGTATTTTTTTGCAGTTGTCATATCGTCTTTGATTGCCAGGGTTGCCGTATTAGTCAAGCCTGTGTAATAAAGAGGCACTGGTATGGTTCTGGTAATTTTTTCTTTGGTTGGATTGTAAAGCATGCCCAACGCTTTTTGTTTTGAACTAGGATCTACGTGAATAAGACCATCCCAATCTCTACCATCCGCTCTTCTGAGCTGAATCATATCTGCATTGAGGATAGAGCGGTATTTCTTATACCAGTTAATGGTTTTTGCAACCATTTGTCTAGTGGTTTCTGTATCGTATAAACGGGGGCCTCTATAACAAGCCTGAACACCGGCGCCATAATACTGAATCATGAGTTGTTCATAATCGGCTAAATGCTCCGAAAGTGGCTCTAGCACTGCTCTTGGATCAGTGCCTTGGTAATTGGTTAGTGGTACAAAGCCCCAACTCATAGACCCCGTTTTTTCGATGGTACCATCATGAATATTTTGTCTATTTAAAATGCGTTGTTGCTCGCGTGGTAATGAAAAATTGACTTCGCGGTAGCCAATGGCAATTTTATGTGTGCCATCTAAAAAATACCAATCAGGTGCATTGATATACACTCCTCTTTCATTTAACCAGTGGTACAATTCTTTTTGAATTTCCATCTGACGCCACTGTGAATCATTATATCCTTTATGACCAGGATGTGTGGTAGATGCGCAAACGTCGCCCGGATAAGGACCATCATTTTCCCAAATATCAAATCCTGTTTTAGTAAAAAAGTTTTTTATTTTTTCTCTGTAAGCAAGGCCCCAGTTGCTTCCAAAGCATGGTGCGTTTCCAAAAAAGGCGCCGCCCGGCTTTCCTGTTTTAATATCTACTACATCATCAGCATCCGAAATACGTCTACTACTAAAAAGTGAATAGCCACCCAACATTATACCACGTGCATGCGCATAATCAGTTAGTTCTTTCCAGCGTTGTATATTTTTTTGTGTGGTGTCTTCCATATTTAAATGACTACCAAAACTTAAAATGACTGCTTCGTATCCAGTAGCCACGCACTGATCAATCGCAGTTTTAACTTCTTGGTCATTTCTACTAACAAGGTGCATAAAAATAGGATTCTGTGCAGTCCAAGGTGCAACAGCTGTGTACATTTTTCGAATCATAAGGCCCCTGCGCTGTCTATCGTAACTATCCATGAGTAGCTCGTGTGTTCGCACCGATTTAAATAGTTCATTAGGCTGTAAGTCAATGCCAGGAGCCTTTTCAGGATATATTTCTAAAAGGCAAGGCGTTTGGTAATTATAATTTACTTGCGAAGTATATACCGAATCTGTTTTCCAGTGTGTAGTTTGATCACTGATATCATAACGCATCGCATTGTTAAACGCATAATTTGTTTCGACATAAATACCATGCTGCTTTTTCATTTCTTCCGGAGATCCTACTACCGCACTTTCTTCTTCAACAAGCCCTAATACTTCATTAACCACCCTGTCAAGTGCGTGTGGCGTTGTAGATGAATTTAATATAGAAACCCATTTTACAATGAGGGGCAAATGATCATAGAGTTCATAATGCACTTCTACGGTAATGCCATTTAGTTTTTGAGATGGATGTGCGTATGTAACAATTAATTCTTTGCCTGTTGGCGCTGCTGTGTGGTGTGCCCAGCTTTTATTTTTCCATTTTAAAAATGGTTGAAGTGGTGTTATTTTATGAGAAACATATTTGAAATCGTTTACGCCGGCTTTTAAAGTATCGGCAAGGCCCGGTAAAATATATCCGTTTTCTTTCTGACCGACTAGTCCACCCACATTATATAGCTGACCATCAAATACAATACGAGCTTCCGGTTTAATAGCACGTAACAGTTGTTGTTGGTTGGCTAGATTGGTATAATCGGTGCAGGCAAAATTGGCGCCAATGTTAAACCTTCTTCGTACAAGACCATTGTTAAGTTCAATGACAGTGCCCTTTTGCGTGATGGCCGCTTTGTAGGGTGAAGCGTCAATTAACCAATCTTGTGCGCGCACAACTACAGTTAGTTGCAGTGTAACAAGGCAACTAACAAAAACGATTTTTTTAAAATTCATTCGGAGAAATTTAGGTATCCAAAATAAAATGTCTATAAAAGTGCTCTGTCTAAGTGTGTGTATCCACCATCTACATGTATCAGTTGTCCAGTGGTATGACTTGAAACTTCAGAAAGTAATACCGCAACCATATTTGCAATTTCTATATCGGTGGTCATTCGGTTTTCTAATGGAATTTTAGCGGTGATGCTTGCTAATTTTTCGGAAGGATTATCAAATGTTTGAATCCAGCTTTCATACAGTGGTGTAAAACATTCAGCAACAATAACAGCGTTTACACGAATACCATATTTTAATAGCTCTACTGCCCACTCTCTTGTTAGCGCGTTTCTGCCACCATTAGACGCTGCATAGGCAGATGTATTTCCCTGACCGGTTTCCGCGGTTTTAGAACCAATATTTACGATCGCTCCTTTTGATTTTTTTAAAGCGGAAAGTGCATGATGTGCTAATAAATAATAGTGCACTAAATTTTTATGAAGCGAAGCTATAAATCCTTCATAGCTTCCATTTTCTAGGCCCACGCCATCGTTGACTCCGGCATTATTTACAAGTCCATCAATGGTACCATAGGTTGCAAGCACGTTATCTATGGCCTGTTTACAAGCATTTGGATCTGTTAATTCAGCTTCTATCCCAAATGCATTGCCGCCAGCTGCTATGAGGGCATCTACAGCTGCTTGATTATCCGTAGCACTACGACCAATAATACAAACCGTTGCACCTTCCTTTGCTAATACTTTAGCAATGCCATAACCGATGCCTTTGGCACCCCCCGACACAACAATTACTTTATTTGAAAGTCCTAGTTCCATATTATTTTATTGAGGAAGTGTAAATATTTTTTCTAATAAGACCCATTTTTCTCCAGGCTTTGATCCTGGCATGGCTTGTTGATAAGACCACATGAGTGTTTCCCATTTTTGAACCACTTCGTTTGCGGCATCCGCCGCCGACTTGGCTTCAAAAGAAAAATTTTCGTTTGCTTCTAACACCATAAACAATCGGTTAGACACACAGTAAATATCTAGACAGGTAATGCCCGAACTTTTTATGCTTTCAATAATTTCTGGCCACACGTTTTGATGGTAAGCTTTATACTCCGCTATGAGTGCCGGATCCTCTTTTAAATCTAGTGCTAAAAAATATTGTTGTGCTGCCATGTTTTTATTTTTTTGTGTACGCAACCGCTGTTTGCTTACTAGTGCCTAATCCTTCGATGCCTAATTCAATAACATCGCCCGCTTTTACATAAACTGGTTCTGGCTTAATGCCCAAACCTACGCCAGGAGGGGTTCCTGTGCTAATAACATCACCCGGTAATAGGGTCATAAACTGGCTTAAGTAGTGAACCAAAAAAGGTATTTTAAAAACCAGGTTTAACGTATTACTATTCTGATAGGTTTTACCGTTTACCGTTAACCACATTTTTAAATTATTAACGTCGTCAACTTCATCGGTTGTTGCTAAAAAGGGTCCGAGCGGTGCAAATGTGTCGCAACCTTTTCCTTTAGCCCACTGGCCTCCTCTTTCTAATTGAAATTCTCTTTCGCTATAATCATTATGAAGGCAATAACCTGCAACATAATCGAGTGCATCTGCTTCTTCTACATAAGAAGCTTTTTTACCAATCACAAAAGCAAGTTCTACTTCCCAATCTGTTTTTACACTATTTTTTGGAATAACAACATGGTCGTTTGGACCACATAATGCAGTAGTAGATTTAAAAAATAAAACCGGTTCGGTTGGAATAGGAGCATTGGTTTCTAAACAGTGGTCTACATAGTTAAGGCCAATACAAATAATTTTTGAAGGCCTCGCTACTACAGAACCCAGTCTGGTTGTAGGTTCTACAACAGGAAAAGATATGCCCGCAGCAAGCGCATCTTGTAATTTTTTGATATCGTTGTTTGCAAAAAATGCTTCGTTGTAATCTGTTACCACACCCGATACATCATACCATGTGTCATTTACAATGATACCCGGTTTTTCATCTCCTTCATTTCCAAATCTAATTAATTTCATTGCTTACTATTTTTTTCTAAATATTAATTATTGAGTTTTATAAATCCGCCATCTATTGGATAATCACAACCTGTAATAAATGAAGCTTCATCGCTGGCTAAATAAAGTGCGAGCGCTGCTACTTCGTTAGGCTCTGCCATTCTACCGATGGGTTGTGAAGCAGATAATTTTTCAAACATTTCTTTTTCTTTGCCCGGATAATTTTTTGCAATAAATCCATCCACAAACGGTGTGTGCACACGCGCTGGAGAAATAGAATTGCACCTAATATTTTCGAGCATATAATCTTTGGCAACAGAAAGTGTCATGGCCATAACAGCACCTTTTGCAGTAGAATACACAAAACGGTCTGCTAGTCCTACCCATGCAGCAATGGAAGCCATGTTAATAATAACACCGCGCCCGTTGGCACGAAAGCCCGGTATAGCAGCAGCTATGCACTGGTACACCCCTTTAACATTGATAGACATAACCCTGTCAAAATCGGCTTCAGGTGTTGTATCGGCTTTACCAATATGTGCAACACCAGCATTGTTTACTAAAATATCTAGTTGACCAATGCTTGCAAAAACAGCGGCCACTTCTTCTTTGCTAGCCACATTACAAGCGTGAACCGTTACTTGTCCACCCGCTGCTTTAATAGTAGCAGCTGTGTCTGCACCCGCCTCCGTAGTTAGCTCTAACACATGCACTGCCGCACCTTGTGCAGCAAAAGTTACGGCTATTGCTTTTCCAATGCCACTACCACCGCCGGTGATAACTGCTTTTTTATTAACTAATGAAAACATAAAAAATAATTATAAAGAAACGCCGCGCTTCCACGGTATAAAATCGTCTTGATTTAACAGCACCGCTTTTGGAGTAACTTCTCCACTAGCAGCCTTGATGCAATATTCTAAAATTTCTACCCCCATTTGTTCAATGGTTTTTTCACCACTAATGATAGGCCCACAATCAATGTCAATGATGTCCTTCATTCGTTTTGCTAGTGAAGAATTGGTGGCCACTTTAATCACCGGACATACTGGGTTGCCCGTTGGTGTGCCAAGTCCGGTAGTAAATAATATAAGGGTAGCGCCTGCTGCAGCCTTACCTGTAGTAGCTTCTACGTCATTACCTGGCGTACATACAAGGCTAAGGCCGGGTTTTGTGGCAGGCTCTGTGTAATCTAATACATCTACAACAGGAGAAGTGCCTCCTTTTTTTGCAGCCCCTGCACTTTTGATGGCATCGGTTATGAGACCATCTTTAATATTTCCAGGAGAAGGATTCATATGAAATCCAGATCCCACTTTATGCGCCAGTGCATCATAACTGCGCATCAGGTCTATAAATTTACCGGCAGAAGATGCGCTCTCACACCTGTCAATTAAATCCTGTTCTGCGCCACATAATTCTGGAAACTCTGCTAACAATACTTTACCACCAAGCGCCACTAATAAATCTGATGCATAGCCTACAGCTGGGTTTGCAGATACACCGCTAAACCCATCGCTACCGCCGCATTTAACACCGAGTGTAAGTGCACTTAATGGAGCAGGTTGTCTTTCAAATTGATTGATGGCAATGAGTCCTTCAAATGTTTTTCTGATGGCAGAAGCAATCAATTCTTCTTCGCTTTCTGATTGTTGTTGTTCAAAAATATAAAGCGGCTTATCAAAATTGGGCGCTAATTTATGAATGTCGTTTTTAAAATCTTCTACCTGTAAATGTTGACAACCAAGGCTTAAAACCGTTATCCCGCCTACGTTTGGATGATTGGCATAAGAAGCAAGTAACGCACTTAATGTAGCAGCATCTGCTCTAGTTCCACCGCAACCTCCATTGTGATTTAAAAATTTAATGCCATCTACATTTTTAAATACCCTGCTTTGTTGAGGTGTATTACTAGGAGAAAAATTAATATTTGAAACGGATTCTCCTTTTTTATATGCTTGTAAAAGAGACTCGGTATACTTGCTATATTTATCACTAACAGCATAACCTAGTTTGTGATGCAGCGCCTCTTTAATAACGTCTAGATTTCTGTTCTCACAAAAAACGGTAGGAATAAATAACCAATAATTAGCTGTACCCACCTGACCATTAGATCGTACAAAACCATTGAAAGTTGTATTGGCAAACCCTGACACATCCGGCTTTTCCCATGAAAAATTTGTTTCACGGATTGCATAAGGCTCTGCAGCATGCTTTAAATTAGCCGTTGAAACAAGGCTTCCCCTAGCTACGTCTTGTTGAGTTGTACCCACTAACACGCCGTACATGAATACAGAAGCACCTTTTGCTAAATCTGTGGTATAAAATTTATGCTTGCTTTGGATGGGTTCCAAAATAGTATACTGCTCATCACGATATTCCACAACCTGCCCTTCGGCTAATTGTGTGAGTGCCACCAACACATTGTCTTTGGGGTGCATCTCTATCACTAATCTTTTTGGTGGCACAGTAGT
The DNA here is from genome assembly GCA_030158535.1 of Sediminibacterium sp. Classification (GTDB taxonomy): domain Bacteria; phylum Bacteroidota; class Bacteroidia; order Chitinophagales; family Chitinophagaceae; genus Sediminibacterium. The sequence goes on along the minus strand of JAOASV010000320.1, from coordinate 1,032 downwards.
CATGGGTACTATACAGATTTTACTTTATGTCCTTTGGTTGCAAACAAAAACACCACAACAAAACAAATAAGTGGTACAATATACCCATTTTGAATACTACCTGTAGCATCAGAAATAACGCCAAGCACTGGTGGCAAAAATGCGCCACCAACAATTGACATCACTATTAAACTAGATGCCATTTTTGTATCGGCACCAACTTCTTTAATGCCCAATGAAAAAATGGTAGGAAACATGATAGACATAAAAAATGCAATGGCTATAAGCGCATAGACAACAACTATGCCTGATCCAAAAATCGCTACTGCAGATAAAACAATATTGATGAGCGCATAAGCGCTTAATAATTTTTCAGAAGCAAACTTGCCCATTAAAAAAGTGCCTACAAATCTTCCAAGCATAAATGCTGCACCATAACCCCAACCTAAATATTGTGCAGCGGTTTTTTCATCCATGCCTGCGCCTGTTCTGGCCATTTTAATGAAAAAGCTTCCTACACAAACCTGTGCGCCTACATAAAAAAACTGTGCAATAACGGCCCATGTCAAATGCCTATGTCTAAAGGCTTTTAGCGGATTATTGCCGGCTTTACTATCGTCCCCTTCTTTAACATCAGGGAGCTTGGATACCATAAATAATACAGCTACGAGTAAAACAAGAATACCTAAAATAAGGTAAGGCATTTTTACACTTTGTGCTTCGTTCGTTAGATAATTATTAAGCGCTTCAGGAGTTAATTGTGCGTATGCTTCATCCGACATTTCTGTACCAGATAAAATAAATTGACCGCCAATAATAGGCGCAACCATCGCAGCAAGCCCATTAAATGATTGCGCAAAATTTAATCGACGCGTTGCAGTTTCGGGAGGACCAATAATGGTTGCGTATGGATTAGCGGCCGTTTCTAAAAAAGTTAAACCACTCGCAATGATAAACAGTGCGCCTAAAAAATAAATGTATTGATGGGTGTCGGCTGCGGGTAAAAATAAAAAACAACCTAACGCAAACAACAAAAGACCGCCTACAATTCCA
>JAOASV010000319.1 GCA_030158535.1 Sediminibacterium sp. | reverse complement strand
GCGGTTTGTTAAAAGCCTTTGGGTTAGTTCAATGCGGCAGGAAGTTAGCCGCAGGATAACAGTCCTGGCGAAGGTCTGGGCTAACAGTCATGGCCAGACAAATATGTTACGTAAAATAACAAAATATGTCATTAAATAATCTAACAATGAAATTATAAGCGGCCTTCATATTTTTAAAAAAATAAAAATATGAAATCAAAAATTCTCGTTTTAGTTTTTTGCTTATTCGCATTAAACTCATTTAGTCAAGATGAAATCATCTTACACAATGGTAGTATACTAAAAGCTAAGGTGACAAACCTTAATGCTTCCGATGGAGTAACTATTGCCTTCATAGTTGAAGGTGAAACATTAACTACTGAATTATCAAAATTTGCGATAAAAGATATCGTATTTGCATCGGGCAGAAAGCAAACAATAACTGAAAAGATTATTATCAATCAAAGTGGAACAAAAAGTCCTGATAAAATCATAATTACAAGAAATCCAAAAGAAATTCTAGGCTTAACAAGAATTGGTGAAGTGCAGAGTAAAACTGCATTCATCAACTATAGAACAGGTGCTAATGCTGATAGAAAAGCCGAAGACAGAATAAAAGACGCTGCTCATGATATGGATGGAGTTGTTGTTTTAATTACCGAAGACAAAGACTATAATGTAGGTAACATTAATAAAAAGAAATTAGGAAGCGCTCAAGTTCGAATGACCGGAGTAGCCTATAAATACTAGGTTTATATAATCTACACAAAAAATGGGTTTAATCATTGTGATTAAACCCATTTTTTTTACTTGAGCGAATAAATTCAAAATATAATCTTTCGTTTCCACTCACAACAACAACAAATACGCAGCTGCTGCAAACCCACAAGCACCTCCACCGTTTTCTGTAACACCAATTGGGCTACCAGATGCATATCTTCCTTGATAAATTTTATTCCCTTCAATGACGCCTACTGGACTACCCGAGGCGTACCTTCCTCTATAAATTTTATTTCCTTCAATAACGCCTACTGGACTTCCGGATGCATAACGGCCTCTGTATATTTTATTTCCTTCAATAACTGCAATTGGACTTCCGGATGCATAACGGCCTTGATAAATTTTACCATTTTCAAAAACAGCGATAGGACTACCAGATGCATACCGGCCTTGGTATATTTTACACTGTGCACTAGATACATGTGCATACAATATCAAAACGAAAAAAAATACAACGCTTTTTTTGAAGATCATAAATGGTAAATTAGATTATAAATGTACAACTAGGGCACAAAAAAACACCACGCTCTAAATCAATGACTTCTCCCCCCAGATTAGTACGATTTATAACGTGGTGTCTACTACAAATCTAATGTAAGCACCAGCTGATTTGCCAATTTATCGTTACGTTTGCATTTAAATTGCAATCTATGAATCAGCTAGAACGGCTTCATTTTATTTATCAGCTGCTAGAAATTGAGCCCCGCACCGTACAAGACATTATTAAAGAGCTCGCACAAAAAGGCTTTACTACTGCAAATAGACAAATCTATAACGACCTAGCACAACTCGAAAAAAACTACTTACGCAAAAATCAAGCTTTACAAATTACAACCGGACAACACAACCAAAAAACATACAGGTTAATATACACAGATATTACGATTCCAGTTACAGGATTTGACGTAAACTCCTATCAATTGAGTAGACTTTCCATGACCACTTACATTACAGAAGGGCGTGGCGAATCGATCAATAAATTTAGAGATATCGTGGCTAAAAAAATAATGCACTTAAGCAAAACCAAATACGCTGCTTTACCACTTGAACAAAATTTTAACTCTCACTTTTTTGAAAGAAAATATAGCACAGATTTTAATCAAATGTCCGAGGATATCATTTGGTCGATTGCAAATAATAAAATAATTGAAGTAGAAAATATTTACGGAGACGCCACCAATGTATCATCAGATATTACGTATCCATTTAAATTAAAGCCACTATTACTTGTATACCACAATGGCGCGTATTATACAGCAGGCTTTATCGCAAAGAATAACCTATTTATAACCATTGATTTATCAAAAATAGTAGCCTACAATATTACCAATCAAACCTTTGCGCATAAAAAATTGCTTCCACTCGCTAAAGCAGAACTACAAAAAAGATTTGGTTTAACGGGTAATATTGACAATGAAGTATATGATATAGAACTTGAATTTTCAAGTATCACCGGAGAATTTATAAGTCATTACAACTGGCATACAACACAAAGCTTTACACCATTAAAAAATGGCAACTACCGCATGAAAATGCATTGCGGCATCAATAGAGAATTATTTGGCTGGATATTTAGATGGATGGGGAATGTAAAAATTATTGGTCCTAAAAAACTAAAAGACCTCTACATACAACAACTTAATATTATCAATAATAATTATAGTAATAATACATCTTTAAACTATTCTAATATTTTTAAACCATCGGAAAAGTAATCTAATACCTGAGCATCCTGGTTTCGCTTCCTTCACCAAATAACGCAGTATAATCCACCCAGGTGTTATCTATTTTTACTTTTTTAGCAATGAGCCGAATGCCATGGCTATAATCGACATACCAGTTTACATGCCCAGCATATACTGGCTGAATAGGTTTACCATCAAGTGTATGCCAGCCATAAATAGCAACCCTGTTTGGCCTCTGGTGCTCTAGCACTTTATTACTGAGTACCACGTCTTTTTTTATGCCACTAATAAGGCCCTTTTTACCACTTCTTTGCCCTTCTATCATTAAATGATGCTGCCACATAGTAATGGTACTATCCCTAAATGCATACATAGGCACGGGTGCTAATTTTACCGTACTTGCTTTATAAATAACATCTACCATAGAAGGTGTAGGCAAAAAACATCCGTACGCATCAGCAATTTTTTGAGCCGCCATCGGCGTTATAGGAACCCTCGCCCAACTGCTATTTGTGCCTACCATAAAATAATCTGGGGCAACATAAAATGTAACTTTCGCCTCTTTGCCATCAGCCATTGTAAAGGTTGTAGTAACCGGCACAAAATTGAAATAAAAATCAGGCACTTGTCCGGTATTGGCATATTCGAGCGCTAACGAATCACGATCCCGCCAGTTATAACTTACGGCTTGTTTAAAAAATGCTTCGCCATTGCGCGCATCATTATCTAAAGCATGCGGCAACCCATCCGGGCGCATATTTTTAGTGGAAACGCAAGCGCAAAAAAATAACGCAATAAGGAGGCAACTATTTTTCAATGGACCTGATTTTTTGTTCGATGGCGAGTGTGATTCTGTAAAATCCTAAATCTGTCATATGGGCGCCATCAACCGTAGCTTCACCATCTTCACCAATTAAATTGGTGGTTTCTAAATAATGCAAATTACGCATCCCCTCTTTTCTTAAAAGCGTGTATGCATTTTTAAATATTTGATTGACTTCATTAATTTTTTGCCTGGTAATGAAATTAAATTTAGCAGTTGGGTACATAATATTTTCGACAATTAAAATAGGAACGTTTGGTTGTAGTGCATGCAGTTGACGCAAAAATGGAAGCGTTTTTTCCTGCGCCATAGCAGGTGTTAAATTAGGCCCACAATCAATGACATACATAGAAGCGTCAATCCCCGACATAATCACAGCCAGCATAGAATCGAGTTGGCCGTTTCCGCTAAAACCTAAATTAATCGTTTCACGCTTTAAGCGGCGTTCTAGCTGAGCAGGATAGGCCATGCCAGGGCGCATGGCAGAGGCGCCCTGTACAATAGAAGTTCCATATACAACCAGTGGCTTTTGACCTTCAAAATAATTTTGTTGTGGCTTATGAATAGTAGCGCCTTCTTCTATACCAATAAAAAGAGAATCGCAGGTTTCATAATCAGGTAAATACAATAAATATTGACGCATGCTTCCATCCATGTCTTTTACCAAATTAGTTTCTTGATAGACAGAGGCATTTGGTTTTCCAACACCCGCAAAATACCAACTGCCATTATCTAGCCCATACAGGTCTAGCCCCTTTACCAGCGTGCCCGCTACGTGCTGAAAAACAACAGAAGATCCCGTTTTCCATTTTGCAGAAATTTGTTTGGCATTGGTTTCAAAATACACTGCAAACCCAGTAGGATTTTTGCTTAGGTCCCATACAGGTTTACGCAGCAGGTTTTTGATCGTATCTGGAAAGCGTTGATACACAGTTTGATTTGGCATGGGCCTCCCTAACAAAGTAAAACCCTGCATATCGTAATAAACAGTTTTAGTTTGCGCAGTAGCATCAAACATTATTACAAGAGCAAACAAAAGAGTCAAGCAGTATTTCATGCTTCAATTTAATCCTTTTTAGTAAATACCATGTGCACTTGGGCCTTACCTTTGCAAAAAATACCCCCAATGATGCGTCTGGTACTAGCAAGTTTAATTTTTATTGTAAGCATTCCTGCTATAGCACAAAACACTGAGCTTTCGGAAGTAGTGGTTACGGCAAGCATGCTTCCACAACAAGAAAAGGAAACGGGGCGTAACATTGTTAGCATCAAAGGATCTAGTTTACAAAACTTACCTATCAGTAGCATAGACGAACTACTCAAATATTTACCTGGTATTGAAACCCAACAACGCGGGCCTGCCGGAACACAAAGTAATATCATTATTCGAGGCGGCACCTTTCAGCAAGTACTTGTAATTATTGATGGCATCCGAATCAACGATCCACTAACGGGACATTTTAATGGCTACATACCACTTCATCCGGACGATATCAACAGAATTGAAATTATTAAAGGTGCTGCTTCTGCTATTTATGGTTCAGACGCTATTGGAGGCGTAGTAAATATTATTACCAATGGGCTACAACAAAAAAACAACCACAAACTAAGCGTTGGTAGCAAATGGGGTA
>JAOASV010000318.1 GCA_030158535.1 Sediminibacterium sp. | reverse complement strand
GTACGAATTAAATACATATTAGGTGACACTATAGGTGACACTAAAATTGAATTCCGCTGCTATTTAAAATGATAGTAAAAATACATTTATATTGATTATCAATAATTTAGTATCTAATTATCACTCAAAATTATAGTTAATATCAATAAGTTCCTGTCCTCCCCCTACAGCAACTTAAAAAGTCGCTTCTAATTGGAGCGGCTTTTTTGTTTACACTAGGTGACACTATAGCTGACACTAAATATTGATTAAGAAAACGATTAGACTAATCGTTTGAGTCTAGATTGTAAATTTTGTAGCAAAAATTGCTTGGCGGCATTTGACAGTAAAGCATTTTGAATTAAAGCAACTATTTGTGGTTCTTTTTTAATGAATGATTCTATAATTCTTAAATACCTTATTTCAACAATTCCAAGCCTCTTTGCAAATTCAATAAATTCTATTCGACCATAATGTCCATAAGTGGCATAATATGATGATTCAAAATCTTTATCAAATAATTCTAATGCTGTATCACGCTCATTTGGCGTATGAATAATTGTACTCATTAGATCATAGGAAGCCGACAATTCCATTTCACCAAAATCGTTTCTGATTAATGAAAAGTTTTTTAAATGCGCATCGCCATTTGAAAAAATATAATTGAATAAAACAATTTTGAAGAAATTTTCAACGGATACCATGGAGGCTGGCACATATTTTTTTATTAACACACCTATTTCGAGATAGCTACCCTCGTACTTATAGGAGTCTCCATGGGTTTCGTTGGTTCGATTTGTTATTTGGGCAAAGTCTTCTTGTATATATTTTGTACCATCTGTTTTTACATCAAACCGTTTGGTGATATAGGCTGGCGTTCCGTCTTTGAAATATATTAAAGCATTATGAGCAGTTTTGATTTTAAAAATTTGTGATGCGATTTGCATTATTAAATGTTCATTTTCCGGAGCGTCTTGCATCATTTCCAAATGGCCTGCCGTTGGTATTGGCTTAATGATATATTGACCTTTGGTTTCACATAACGAAAGCTTATCCCCCACTAATTTGAGAGAATACTTTAACTGCACGCCAGAAATTGACATTCTTTTTGAATGCTCGTTATACATATGTATATTTTCAGGCTTTGGCTTATCAAAGTCAAGTATTGTGGAAACACGTTTACCATCAAATAGTTTTTTTCTACATGATAGGCAATATTCATTTTTCTCTACCTTTTTATAGCATCCTAAGCATTTCATCTTATAAAGGTTTTAGTGTAATAGCACCAATATTGTCCTCTTGTGCAGTTAACAATAATCTACCAAAATGATCATTCTCGTCAATTTTCAATAGTCTGCATTGAATATTTTTATTTACACCCTCAGATAATAAACCAAAGAAAAAAGCAAATAGCTTTTCAGATTCATGCTTTTTAATGCTCCTTGGCATGGTTAAACTAATGGATGGATTTTGATCATTTTGCAAATAGACTTCATCATACTCAAATGAATAAGTGCCGTTTAATTGCTTTTCCAATATGCCTGCTAAAATGCCATTATGGAACACTTCTGCTTTCATTAGATCATTGATTTAATGTGGACAGTTAATTCTAAGCCCAATACATCTAAAACGCTTATGAGGGTGTTTACGGTGGGATTTCTGATTCCTAATTCAATTTCAGATATTGACTTAAAAGTGATGCCTGCCATTTCAGCAACATCTTTTTGAGTCAAATTCAAATAATCTCTTCTTTCTTGAATAAGTTTGCCAATTTGTTGATTGTTCATTGGAAATATATTTCTAATTATTAGTAAAAATAGTATATTTTACTAATAATTTATTGGATTTTAGAAATATAATTCTAATCTATAAGTTATAAAATCTGTAAGTTGAGGGAGCGATATTAATGCAAAGAATTAAAACTGCAAATTCTTAAAGGCCTGAAAATACAACCAATGCCCAAAATTATTGGGATGGTTAATATTGTTACTTAATAAAGAAGGTTGATCTTTTCGGGCAAATACTTTTTCAAAAATATCATACACATTTACGTAAGCGCAGTTAGCTATTTCTGCCGCTTGCTTTGCTGCTTCTGTATACAAATTCATGGAGTGAGCCGAGTAATGCCAATTATCGTTGGGCCTAAAACAAGAATAAATAATTACTTCAGCATTATTTTGACCCTTAGCCAATTGTACAAGTTTAATCAGGTTGTTCTGATATTCGGTAGGTGACATACCGCCAACATTTCCTTCATTCATACCCCAACCTAGTAATACCAAATCCGGATTTTTTATACCAACATATGCCTCCCAATTCGTAATGGCTTCTCGTGAAGTATAACCCGGCAATGATGCCTCTTGAAGATTGATGTTAGCCTTAGGATATAGGGCTTTCAGATAATCTACCCACCTATTTTGATATCTCAATTGTATACTGCTCGCTTCGGCGCCAGCCGCTATACTATTACCAGATGAAACTATCGTAAACTGGGATCCATTTTCTAATTTGGATATAAACTGAGATAAATAAACGGTTGAGGTTTTATCAACGTTTAAAATATCTCTTTTTTTAGTAGCATAATCTACCCAAACAAAAAATGGATTGTTACTATAATTTGAAAAGTTGTTTTGATCAAAATCCGTTTTTTCAAATAGTGGATGTTTTGCATAGTCAGGAATGCGCGAACCAACGGTTCGGGCAATGGTACCCTTTTTATAATCGATGGTATAATCTGTACCTTCTGTATAAATAATACTACCCGAATCGGTAGGTAAATACGTACTACGAACAGTTACAGATCCTTTAACAATAGAAGTATATAAAAAATTGGAAGGGCTCGTATTAGCAAGTACAAAACTCTCACCTTCAATGATGTTTTGCTTTCTTGTAGTAGACGCATTACTGGCAGAGGCTTGCATATTCCAAGACAAACAAATCAACAGCAGTAAATAGTATAAGTTGCTAATCTTAGACGAGTACATACCAAACGGTTAATGCACAAATCTACTTTTTTTTATATAAGTTTAATAATTTATATAAATATTATTCTATTTATTTTGCGCATCCCTATCAGAAAAGCTTTGGGTAGATTTAAACCACTCATAGTTTGGCCATTCTGGGTTTTTATACGGCCAGGCGCCGCAGCCCAAGTATTTCAAATTGGGGTTTAAAATATTGCTTCTATGCCCACTCGAATTCATCCAACCTTCTACAAGCTTACTAGCTAGTGACCAGTACGTTGGATCTTCATCAAAAAAATTATAAATGTTTTCGGCGCAGGTTCCATAGTCAACACCAACACGCTTTATCCGGTCGGTCATATCTGCTTGTCCAGGCACCGGACTATTGTGCGAATAAAAATTATATCGCACCATATCTATTGAATGTCCAAGTGCTGCTTTTTCTAGTGCAATTGAAAAATAAAATTCTGGCAAATTATATCTGATACGCTCTTCATTGGTTCTAAAAAAAAGGGCTGCATCTAATAACCGGTGATTAAATGTTGAGCCTGCTATTTTTTTATGCACTGCAGGTAATTGCTTAAATGTTTGTACCGAATACCCAGTGTAATATTTAGCATCCCAGTGTTCTGGATTTGATTGCGCAAAACCTACAAAGCCGCACAATAACAATAGTGCAACGCCAATAAACTTATAACAACTACGCCACAAAAACTGCATTATAAATTCCCTTTCTTTAATTCACTCACCGCAAAATCTGTAGCTCTTGCCGTAAGTGCCATATAGGTTAATGAAGGATTCTGACACGCCGATGACGCCATACAAGAACCATCTGTAATGAAAACATTTTTTGCATCGTGCATTTGATTCCACTTATTAAGCACCGAAGTTTTAGGATCCTTACCCATACGCGCCGTTCCCATTTCATGAATACAAAATCCGGGCGCTGGCATAGTATCATAGGTAGAAACATTTTTGATACCTGCTGCTTCTAACATTTCTGCTGCGCTATTTTTCATATCCACGCGCATCTTCATTTCATTTTCTTTAAACTCGCAATCAATATCAAGTAATGGTAAACCCCACTTATCTTTTTTGTCTTTGCTAAGGGTTACTTTGTTCTCGTAGTATGGTAAATGCTCACCCCATGAGCCAATCCCCATCGACCAGTTACCTGCTTCTGTGATGGTTTCTTTAAACGCTTCACCAATACCTTCTCCTTGTTGTCTGCCTCTACCCGCGCCGCCTTGGTAACCAAAGCCACGCACATAGCCTGCCGAAGAACCGCCATCTAAATTTCTAAACCTTGGAATATAAATACCATTTGGACGTCGACCATAGGTATACTTATCTAAAAATCCTTCGTAAGTACCAGAAGCACCAACACCATAATGATGATCCATTAAATTATGTCCTACTTGCAAACTACTGTTTCCAAAACCTTCAGGAAAAACTTCCGAAACAGAATTGAGTAAAATATGTGAAGTGCCTAATGTAGAAGCATTTAAGAAAACAATTTTTGCATAATACTCTTCCGTTAAATTGGTGTTTGAGTCTAATATGCGCACACCTTTTGCACGGCCTGTTTCTTTATCGTATAAGATTTCGGTAGTGATAGCGTCAGGGCGGAGTGTTAAATTACCCGTTGCAAAAGCAGCAGGAAGTGTGGCCGCATTGGAACTAAAATAACCACTAAATGGACAACCTTGATGACACTTGTTTCTAAATTGACAAGGACCACGGGTTCCAATTTTTGCTGTATGATTAGCAGATCGTCCAATAATCATAGGACGACCCATTTTTGTTTTTAATTCGCTAGCAACAAGCTGTTCTACACAATTCATTTCCATCGCTGGCATAAACTCACCATCCGGTAACATCGAAAGCCCATCTCTATTACCGCTGATGCCGGCAAATTTTTCGACGTAACTATACCATGGTGCTAAATCGCTGTAACGAATGGGCCAGTCTCTGTCTCTTATACACATCTCGCAG
>JAOASV010000317.1:3465-4945 GCA_030158535.1 Sediminibacterium sp. | reverse complement strand
CAGAAGAAGTACTATCTGTAAAAATAGCGTTCGCATCATTTAAACAAACTTCTGGAAGTGTATACCCAACTTTAGGAATGGAGTGTATAAGTAGGGGGCTCGCTAATTTAAAAGTGTCGCTTTTACAACCAGAGCTTGCTTCTGATATGAGCCATGGGTTTCTGTTTCCCCAGCTGCTATACGTTGTAGTTTGCTGTGTAAAACTATTTGAACTAATGACGCCATTTCCATCATCTAAATTCCAATAACTTTTTTGTAGCGTTCCATTTGAAATAGTAGAGGTTTCCGTAAAACCTATATTTATATTAACGCAAGTATTTGTTGTAGCCGTAAATGATGCAATTGGCTTTGGTGTAATTTCAATATTTTTTGTATTGATATCTGATTCACATCCGTTTTTAGAAATTACTTTTAGAGTAACAGGGTAGTTGCCAGCGCTACTATATTTTATGGGTCTGATATTTGAACTGGTGGTGTCAAGTTGTTTGCCATTACTAAAATTCCATAACCATCTTGCGCCATCAATAGTTGGTGTGGCAAAATAAACGGAGTCTTGCACACAGCCAGTTTGTGTAGAAGTAAAATTTGCAAATACACGTTCTGAATTTAATTCTATGGTTTTTGTTGAAACGCCACAGGCAGTAGACGCAGATGTAATGGTATAGGTTCCATTATTGAGACTCGTAAAATTGTTGATCACTAAATTGGCGCCGATACTAGAAAAATTATTAGGACCTGTCCATGTAAAGGTATTGGCGTCGCCTGTTACTGCATTAATGGAAGCGGTGGTATTGTAGCAAATAGGTTGATTGTTCGTAAAAATTTCTGTGTTTTTAGAAGCGTCAATGAGCTGAATTACATTGCTACTAAAATCAGAAAAGTAACCATACCTGCCGGTTGATCCCGAAGTTCCTTGAATAACACCAACATGGAATTTACCTTTGCTATTTTCGATAAGTGCATTTTGACCACCCGAAATAACGGATGCTGCTAAATTTAGTCTTGCATACATCCATTCGTCATTACTGCCGGTTACTGGGCTAAATAAGCTCGCTTCAATGCCTGTATTACTGCCATTGAGTTTAAAATCATTGATGCTATTTTTTGGCGCTAACACATTTAAATAAAAACTTCCTGTACTAGAAGCTCTCGTAACACTAATGCTTTTTGATCCTGTACATTTGATAGAAGGTATGATAGCGCCTCCAAGTTCACAACCAAATCCAGTAATGTGAAAAATATGAATGGGTTTGTCTGAATTTACAAAACAAGAGTTTTCACTTAAAGAACCTTTATAGTATTCGCCTGCTTGTAAGGTTGCCACAGTAGCTCCGTTTACTTTTACAACGGTATTGTTTTCGATAGCAAAAGCATAATAAAAATCGGGACTATTAAAGTAGCCTTTAATTACAATAAATTCTTGCCCAGCAATATTGTCTGGGATGAGTTGGTCGCCAGCTGTGTCTGCGCATCCCTGTCC
>JAOASV010000317.1:643-3455 GCA_030158535.1 Sediminibacterium sp. | reverse complement strand
ACAGTCCCTGTCCTGTGTAAAATAGAGAGTCGTCTTTGGTGGAAATACAAATGGGTTTATTGGAAGTAACAAGGGTTCCTCCAGGTCTTTCAGTGGCAACGTTTGTAGCCGCAGTGCAGGTATAGGTTTCTCCTTTTTGTAATGTAATGGTAAAAGGAACACCGGCTGCATGTCCCATTAAATTGGTTTTAGGCGTTATGGTAACCTGGGTGTTATTTTCTGTGGCTAGTACAATAAAATCGGTGGTATATGAGGGGAGTCCTCTACCCACAAAGCCCATTTGAAAAGGAAGTGTAAATTTTGTTCCGAGTGCATTATTACCTTTTAATGCATAGATATCTCCATTTAAGCCATTGGCAATATCGTAATAGCAAGATATGGGGCTATTGGATCTTATTAATAAACCCTTATTACTAACAGTATTGGGCGTAACATTTTCTAGCTGCGTGATTACCGTAGTGAGATTTACCGAGTTTGAACTGTTGGCGGGAATATTTATAGTGATGGGTGTGAAACTTGGATTGGCAGGTAGAGAAATGGTAATTGCAGCTGCTGTATTTGAAGTAGAAAACCTTAAAAAAATGGGTCGGTCACCATGCGCCTCTTGGAGGTCTGGGGCCGCAAACCAAAAAGTGGTGTCTGTTTGTGCATTTGCTTTCATGCAAAAAAACACTAGAATAATACACCAGTAGAAAAGGGGGGGTCTACTGCTCATTTTTGCTATATTCTTGATCAATTTTCAAATCTTGCCTTGTATACCCTGCAAACTACTTAAAACGGCCTTAAAATTGTTATAATTTATTTATCTTGAACACCTTAAATCTTAATTCTAATGAAAAGACGCAACTTCCTTAAAAATGGCAGCCTAGCTGCTGCTTCTGTAGCATTTATGCCTTCAAGTCAACTATTTGCAAAATCAGCTACCGCTAATGCAGTTAAAATAGGCATTATTGGTGTTGGTTTAAGGGGGCAAAATCATTTGGAATTACTCCTTACTAGAAAAGATGTGGAGGTTACCGCAATTTGTGACATTAGTGATTATATGTTACAAAGTGCAAAGCAGGAAGTTACAAAGTCTGGCAAAAAAATGCCTGCTATTTATACCGGCGATGCATATGCATGGAAGCGTATGTTGGAAAAAGAAAAATTAGATGGTGTAGTAATTGCAACCCCTTGGGAGTGGCATAAGCCAATGATTGTAGGTTCCCTTGAAGCAGGTGTTAAATATGTTGGTTCCGAAGTTTGTATTGGACTTAGTTTACAAGATCATTGGGATGTAGTAAAAACAGCAGAGCGTTATAACGCACAAGTAATGATGCTTGAAAATGTTTGTTACCGACGTGACGTGATGGCCGTTTTAAATATGGTTCGTCAGGGACTATTTGGTGAGCTGATTCATTTGCAAGGAGGTTATCAGCACGATTTAAGAGAAGTTAAATTTAATAATGGCAATAATCCTGCAAACACGCCAGTAGAATTTGGGGCAAAGGCTTTTTCGGAAGCGTCTTGGAGAACAGAACATTCTGTTCAGCGCAATGGTGATTTGTATCCAACGCATGGAGTGGGACCTATTGCTAATTACATCAATATTAATAGAGGTAACCGTTTTATAAACTTATGTTCATTCTCTTCAAAAGCAAGAGGCCTTCACAACCATGTGGTAAAACAAGGTGGCGAAAATCATCCCAATGCAAAAGTGAATTTTAGACTTGGCGATGTTGTTACAACCAATATTCAGTGTGCAAATGGCGAAACCATTTTATTGCAACATGATACCAATTTGCCACGCCCATATTCATTAGGATTTAGGGTTCAAGGAACAGAAGGTTTATGGATGGACGTGAATAAGAGTATTTATATTCAGGACAAATCTCCTAAATCGCATCAGTGGGAGCCTGCTAAAGAATGGTTGGATAAATATGATCATCCATTATGGGCGCGTTGGAGTAAAGAAACAGAAGGTGCTGGTCATGGCGGCATGGACTTTTTTGTAATTCATGCATTTGTTGAATCTATAAAAAATGGTACAGCTACACCTCTTGATGTCTACGACGCGGCAACATGGAGTGCGATTACACCGCTTTCTGAACAGTCTATAGCTCTTGGTAATGAAACGGTTGCATTCCCAGATTTTACAGGTGGTGAATGGATGTACAGAAAGCCTGTGTTTGCTTTAAACGATAGCTATTAATTGTAAGGGATGAGCGTTTCGGAAAATGTATTAGCGGTATTTGGTTTTGATGCTTCATTAGTGGCTGTAAAGCCGCTTGGTGAGGGCCTCATCAATCATACCTATATGGTGCAATCTGAAAATGACTTTTATGTTTTACAAAAAATCAACACAGCTGTTTTTAAAAATCCAGCAGCCATTGCGCATAATATTAAATGGGTGTCTGATTATTTAGCAGCCAACAGTCCTGATTATTATTTTGTTGCACCTATAGCTTCGGTGCATGGCAATCAAATGGAGTATATAGAGGATGGGTATTATAGGGTGTTCCCATATGTGAATGGTTCGCATGCAAAAACGGTGGTTCAAAATGAAGCGCAGGCTTTTGAAGCGGGCTATCAATTTGGTCATTTTACAAGTGTATTGAATGGCCTCAACGCCAATGATTTACGAATTACCATTCCTGATTTTCATAATTTAACCCTCAGGTACCAGCAGTTTTCTACTGCGCTTGCTTCCGGGAATCAAGACCGAATTGTACAGTCTGAAAATCAAATAAAATTTTTAGAAGATCAAAAATGGATTGCCGATTTTTTTGAATCCATAAAAGCAAATCCAAACTTTAAATTGAGGGCTACACAC
>JAOASV010000317.1:0-633 GCA_030158535.1 Sediminibacterium sp. | reverse complement strand
GCTACACACCATGATACCAAAATAAGCAATTTGCTTTTTGATGAAAATGACAAAGGTATTTGTGTAATAGATTTGGATACCCTGATGCCTGGTTATTTTATTAGTGACTTAGGCGATATGTTTAGAACGTATTTGTGTGCTGTTTCTGAAGAAGAAACTGATTTTTCTGCGATAAGTGTAAGACCTAATATTTATAAAGCAATTGTAAATGGGTATTTGAAGGGTGCTGGTAATATGTTATCGCGGGATGAGTCGGATCAAATATATTATGCGGGGCTATTTATGATTTATATGCAGGCGCTTCGTTTTTTAACTGATTTTATAAATGACGATGTATATTATGGAGCAAAATATCCGCTTCATAATTACAATAGAGCCACAAATCAAATTAAATTGTTAGAAGACTATTTACAAAAAAAGGAACTATTACAAATAGGTATAAATAATTAATTGTTTTAAAATAAGATACGATATGAAAAAGTTAGTAGCGATTGTTGCTGTTTTATTTGTTGCGCATGTAGTTGACGCTCAAAAGTATAGTAAGCCAGAGTGGTATGAAGCCTTTGCTAGCATCAACGTCGAAGTGCAGCAAAACTCTAAAGCATATGCAACACTTAAATACGCCACCGAAAC
>JAOASV010000316.1 GCA_030158535.1 Sediminibacterium sp. | reverse complement strand
GCATCTTTAACCCTAAGGTTGGCAAATAAATTGGTAGTGATGGTGGTATGAAACACATTACTGGTAACAGAAAAATACCCGCCCGGATCAATTATGTTTTCCCACTCAATCGTAGCGAGGTTTTCATACAACTCGTCAGGATTGTTACAGTTAAATGTTTTGATAGAATATAAAACCTGGCTTGCTGTTCGAAGCTGAAGGTTAAGTTTAATGCAGTCGTTGATGGTGCCCGATATTTCTACCCCGGTTTGAAAACTTCGGGTAACGGTAAATCCTAAAGCGGTTACTTCAGAAGCAAGGGCAGGGGATAACCATTTATGGCAGGTTATTACGATTTTATTAGGTGTAGTGAACGGTTGCATGGGTACAAACTTAGTTTAAAAGACTAAACAGGGGGTACATAAAAAAAAAGCCCTCGATACAATCGAAGGCTTTTCTGTGTGGGAGCACACGGGTTCGAACCGCGGACCCTCTCGGTGTAAACGAGATGCTCTAAACCAACTGAGCTATGCTCCCTTTTTATTGGAGTGCAAAAATAGGGTCTGAACTGAAACTGCCAAAAAAAACTTTCTATTTTTTGCGAATTAATTGAATTGAAGCGATGGAAACCTATATAATTGGCTGTCATACACGAAAAGTTCCTCTATTTCATAGTCCCAATATTTATACAGGGGTGATTTTTTGAGGTATTTGGCCGCCGCCTCTTTAGAATCGGTATTGAGGGTAATCCAGCAGGTTTGGCTCTCCATACTCACCGCATAGCTATCAATAATGCTCTTATTAAATAAGAAATTGATATAACTACGGTGGGGTGGAACCAGTGTCATAAACTGGTCATCCATGGTAAATTTGATAATTGCCTGAAACTTTTTCATACCGAGTTCTTTAATACTGCTCTACTAATCTACAATTTTCGTGCCTAATTGTTACAATCTTACCAAATTAATTTTGCGATTCGGCCACGACTGCCGGCAAGGTATACAGCACGCCCTTCCTTTGCCTTCTGAACCACATGAAAACTTTCTTTAGATACCAGTTCCCAGTGTATGCCACCATCGGTGCTGATGTCTATTCCAGAAGTGCCACAACTAATTAAAGTTTCATTGTCAGTGTATATAACACATGATCTATAACCATGTGGGTTTATAATAGGGGTAGTGTAGGTTCGGTTGCCATTTTCAAAAGAAAGTAAAATGCAATTGAACCTGCTAATGGTATCGTGTGCAAAGTCGCCACCAACAATAACGCCTTTTTGAATGGCATTGTTAAATGCAATGGAGTTAGCACCTGCTGAGCTAAATCCTTGAAGTAGTGGAAGCGAATCATTAAAAGATTGGTTTAAAAAATCTTTTAAACGGGATTTAGTACCGCCAGTAACCACCAACCATGGCGATTCCTTGCTAAAATTTGTAATGGCAATATTAGTACCGCTCGATGCAAACATGGCTTCACCTGCTGGCACGGTTGGCACATTTTTTAATTCTTTTTTAGAAGGCTTAATCCAACTGTCGCCACCATCAAAAGTTTTGGCATAAAATATTTTTTGGTTGATAGGGTCGCCCACAACCATACCCACTAATTTTCCATTTACTTTTTCAAAATGCATAGCGTCTAAAAACATACCTGCAGCAGTATCTTCAAAAACTTTTTTCCAGCTTTTTCCACCATCTGTTGTTTTTAAAATAATGGCAGGATCCGAAACAGCCATAATAATAGCGGTGTTTTGATCAAAAGCTTCGATGTCTCTAAAGTCTCTTTTTTCAAAACCAGGCACCTGCATCCACTCGATATTTTTGCCGCCATCGGTGGTTTTTGCAACCATACCTCCAGAGCCGCTGGCCCAAAAAACATTATCATTGACAACGCTCAATCCTCTAATGCTCACTTTGTTACTTGACGCTAATAGGCTAATACTGATGTCTGGTGTAGGTTTGATAGAAAGCGGAATCTGATTTTGCGCTTTTGAAACAGGTGTTGTAAGGAGCCATAAAACAGCGCTACAATAAAATATTTTTATAAACCGCATAGGATGTACATTTTTGCATGGTTAACTAGGCTAAATCTAGAACAAGTTTTATACCAAAAAAAATAATATTGATGATACCGTATTGGATGAGTAGAACGCAGTTAATGCTTGGGGATGCACCCATCGAAGCCCTGATGTCTAAAAATGTACTCGTGGTTGGATTAGGTGGCGTTGGTGGTATTTGTGCCGAAATGATTGCACGTGCTGGTGTTGGCAAAATGACCATTGTAGATGCAGACACGGTAGATTTGAGTAATGTAAATAGGCAAATTCCGGCGCTTCATTCTACGGCCGGGAAACCTAAGGCGGAAGTAATGGCCGAAAGGTTAAAAGACATCAACCCAGATTTAGATTTAACAGTATTAACAGAATATATTAAAGAAGAGCGTACCCGCGAGATATTAGACAACGGTGCGTTTGATTACGCAGTAGATTGCATTGACACTTTATCACCTAAAGTGTATTTTATAAAAGCTTGTATCGATAGAAAAATCCCAATTGTAAGTTCTTTGGGAGCAGGCGGAAAAATGGACCCCTCACAAATTAGAGTGACCGATATTTCAAAAACGCATCAGTGTAATTTGGCAAAGTATGTAAGAAAAAAACTGCATGCACTGGGCATTTACAAAGGCTTAACCGTTGTGTTTAGTCCGGAAATAGTAGACCAGTCAAAAATTATTGAAACAGAAAAAGCGTTCCCTAAAAAATCAATAATTGGCACACTCTCATACATGCCTGCCATATTTGGTTGTACAACTGCTAGCGTTGTAATTAGAGATTTAGGGAACTTGGAATTAATAGCGTAAATAAGGATCCATCTGTTCTCCCCAGCCCGCGCAGTGGGTTAATTTTGTGCAGCTTGCAATAAATTGAGGTAGCGGTAAATCAAATAACTCCTCCGCATTTTGGATGCCTAATAATTTACTGAGGTGATCTTTGCCGCTCAGGTTTACAGCCGTTTTATAAGGTGCCCACATAAATTCCTTCGGGTGTTTTGCACGAATCATATATACAAGAAGCAAGCCAAAAAATACGGGTTTACAATAGGCGGGGTCTATTACTTCAAAATGTATACCCTTGCAAAGCGTACCCAGGTATTTGCCAGATGTTGGCGTCAATGAAATGTCGCTGGCTTTTATTTCATCCCCAAAACTTTGGTTGATAAAACTAGTGATATCACTCGTTTGCATCCAGGGTGCAGCAGCGGTTTCAAAGCTGTAGGTGCTGCCTCTTCCTTCACTAATATTTGTAGCTTCTAGTAAGCAAAGGCCCGGGTATAGTAACATACTATTTGGACTTTGTATAGCTGGTGATGTAGGTACAAAACTTGTTCCCCAATCTGTAACTAAATCATTGCGGTCCCAGTTTTTTACCGGAACAACAGTTACGTTTGCCCCAATATTTTTTGTGCTGTTAAAATAAAGTGTCAGCTCGCCAAGGGTAGCGCTGTGTTTGATAGGCATATTCCATCTGCCAATAAATGAACTTGAACTTTCTTCTAAAAAAGGGCCTTCAGCTGCGTCAAAATTTCCGGAAACAGGGTTGGGCCTGTCTAGTACAATCAATTCTTTATGGTTAAGCGCGCAGGCTTCTAATACATACGTTAAAGTCCATAGATAGGTATAAAAACGGGCACCAATGTCAGGGATATCAAATAGTAAGAGGTCAATATTTTCTAAATCCTGCTGCGTAGGCATGTAGTTATTCCCATACAAACTAATAATGGGGAGACCTGTAATGGGGTCGATGCCATTTTGTTGCGCTTCGCCATCTGGCGCCATAGCCGAAATGCCATGTTCTGGAGAAAATAAAGATATAATATTAAAGCCGGCATTTACTAGAGCAGTTCTTGAAAGTATACCCGTATTGGTAGTGGCTGCATCATTTGTAACAAGTCCAATAGACTTAGTTTTCCATGCAGGATTTTGTAGGATAATTTCATCTACACCAAAACAAATCATAGGGTTTCAGTTTTAGGTGCTGGCGCAAATTGAGTTTCTATTTTTAGCTGTTCCACAATATTAAAAATGATGGGACATCTATTGTAATGCATAAATGTTGTAAAAAGTCTTTTGTTAAAATGGGGCAGGTGCATGGCTGGAAATTCTTTGCATCCTTCAAATCTGTAATCGTAAACGGTGCACTTATTTTCTTTTAAAAAATGGCAGGGCACTGCACTCATAAGCATTGTTCCATTCATCCCTTTTTCGAGGTAATTTTTGTCAAATATTTCTCTAGTTTGATCTAAATGTTCACTCAGTGCATCTGCCTCTTTTTCGTTGATATTTATCAGTAAAGTTTTGCAGCAATTACCACAAACCGTACAGTCAATTTTTGGGGCAATTTTGTCATTTAAAGCATGCACTTTTTGGTCTACCAAAGCAGGGTCCATTTGCAATAAATATTGAGCAAATTGCTGGTTGGCCAGCTCGTTTTCTTGACCCGCCACTAAGAGCCGGTCAAGGTTGGTTTCTAGGTATTTGTCTGCTTCTTTGATGGCCTAAAGGTACATTTCTAGTGTTTATTTTAAGAAAAACCCCAAAAAAGCCGATTTATCCACATAAACTGGCCATTTGTAGAAAAGTAAAATTGGGGCTGGTTACGAGGTAGTTAGATTTGGGGGTTGAGTAAAATGTGTGAACTCATTTACAGGAAAAAGTAGGAGAAAAAATGGCTGAAAAAGTAAACAATAGTGCATACGACGAATCGTCGATTAGGTCATTAGATTGGCGTGAACATATTAGGCTTCGTCCTGGTATGTATATTGGTAAATTAGGAGACGGTTCTGCAACGGATGATGGTATTTATGTACTCATCAAAGAAGTGGTAGACAACTGTATTGATGAACATACCATGGGGCATGGTAAACAAGTTGAAATTACCATCGAAGATAAAACGGTAACCATCAGGGATTACGGTAGAGG